>WJJW01000282.1 GCA_014729455.1 Candidatus Eiseniibacteriota bacterium | reverse complement strand
GCGTGTCGCGACTCGACCTGACGCTGGCCGAGGCGCGCCTGGCGCAGCTGAAGAACCGCTGGCCCTATCACCGGACCGGAGACGAGGCTCCGCCGATCGACTACCGGTTCCCCTCGATCCGGGCGGAGGCGGCGGAGCTGTACGAGGCCGCGGGCGACACGCTGCTCGCCGCGTGGGTCCGCGCGCGCTCCGAGCGCGACGAGCAGGCGGTGCGATCGGTCCTGCGCCATCGGATCGACATCCTCGAAGCGCATCGATCGGTCGCGGCGGACGCGCTCTCGGGCGGAGACCTGCGCACCGCGGAGCGGGAGCTGTTCGCCGCCGCGCGCCTGTTCCCGGTCGACACGACCTTGTGGATCACTCTGGGGCGCGTGCGGCTCGATCTCGGGGACCACGACGGCGCGGCGGAAGCGGCCCGCGCCGCGCTCGCCTGGAACCCCGGCTCGAGCGAGGCGCAGCGGCTCCTCGAGACGGCCGGGCGGCCCTGACCGGTTTGACCGGAGCGGAGCGATCCTGTATCCTATTTGCGGATAATCAGTTCCACCTCGACTCTGGAGGTGCGTCGTGAGACGTTCGGGCCGCTACCGCTGGATCTCCCTCCCCCTCGCCGTTCTCGCGGGCGGATTGCTCCTCCCGCTCTCCCTGTCCGCCGCCTTGCCGATCGACCGGGCCGTCCCGCCCGGCGGTCCACCGGGTCGCGCCGCGAAGGACCGCGCGATCGAGCGCGCCGACACGACCTGGTTCGGCGGTCACGAGTGGGAAGCCGGCGAGCCGGTCGCCCGGTCCGGCGCGACGAAGGAAGAGGTGATGTGGACATTCGACCGCGGGGACGGTCCGATCGATCCGCCCCCGCCTCTGATCCCGCACGCCGGGGGCTGGAGCGTGGAGGACCGCACCGGAGATCCCGAATCGTACTTCCGCGTGATCGATGCCTCCCTCGATCTCGGCGAGGGGGTGGTCCCGCCGATCCTCGAAGGAGAGCGGAGCTTGTGGATCGGCGTCGATCGAACGGGCGCCGACTCGCTCTGCTGGCCCTGCGGTCCCGGCTACGGGAACGACTGGTGCCAGCGGTTCCTCTCCGAACCGCTCGCCTACGACGCGACGGAACCGGTGGAGCTGGAGCTGCTCTACTTCTCCGACCTGGAACCGTGCCGCGACGGCGTGCAGATCTACCTGATCCTCCAGGACGGAAGCGAGTCGCTGCTGAACCCGTACCCCACGGGCGCCTGTCCCGAGTATTCGCCCTACGAGGGAGGAACGATCACCGGAGCGATCGGCCTTCCGGAGGACCCGGCCGTTTATCTGCGCGAGATCACGCCCGGCGAGGTCGGAGGCGCCCAGACGATCCGGTTCGCGCTGGAGTTGCGCAGCCGCGACCGCGGGAGCGACGAGGATTGCGGATATCCGACCGAGCGCGGGCCGTTCGGCGCCGATGCGATCCGGATCCAGGGCGGGGGGATCGACCGCGTCTACGACTTCGAGACGGGTCTGCAGGATTGGGAGCCGACAGCCTGCGCGCCGGTCGGCGACTATGCCGGCGTCGCCGACATCGGGGTCTACCCGATCGTCGATCCCTGCATCTGCACGCTGGAGGGGAACGTCCTCGAGGCGCATGCCGGAACCGGCGCGCAGGGCCATCATCCGGAGGGGCAGCACGTGCGTCTGGAGAGCCCGATCTGCGACCTCGGCGCGGCGATCCCGCGGACGATCGGACTGGACGCCGACCTGTACGTGGATCTTCCCCTCCCGGACGGGGTGCTCTTCCGCGTCGGCTGGCGGTACTACCCGATGCTCTGCGAAGCGACGGGGGAGACGATCTGGTCGCCGCGGGTCGGAGAGGAGCACTACCGCTTCACCGGTTCGGATCCGATGGCGATCACCTGGCGGTTCAGCGCCACCGAGGTCAGCAGCGGTACCCCGGTTCCGCTCGCCGTCGAGAAGGTCCGCGCGATCTTCGAGATCTACGCCGACTGCGCCGCGTTCTCGATCGCCAACTGCACCGGAGAGACGAATTTCTCGCCCCTGCTCGACAACCTCGCCGTGTTCGCGACCGCGAATCCACAGGCGCCCCGGATCCGCTTCGACACCGGAGCGGAGTTCCAGGACGTCGGCAGCTATCCCTCCTCCTCCTTCGATCCGCGGGCGCCCGGGCCGGCGAACGTCGCCTACGACATCGGCGAAGGGACGCCCGGAGCGATCCGGATCTGCGGCGACAGTCTGGTCGTCACGGGACCGTGGCCGACCGACGATCCGGCGACGCGCTGGGAGGCGGATCTCTGGTGGCGGGTCGCGAAGCGCGGTCCATTCCAGACCGACTCGGAAGGGGGCGTCCCGACGCGGTACGGGCTCTGGAAGGAGAGGGTGGCCGACGGACGGGAGATCGACCGACCCGATCGACCGCAGTTCACGTTCGGGCGGATGGACTCGGTCGAGGGCCACACGACGCTCACGCACAAGTTCGCCTCCCGCTTCCGCGAGGACGACGACGACTTCGTCGGCGAAGGGAATGTGGAAAACGAGATGATCTGGGACGACTGTCTCCTCCCCGGAACCCGGATCGAGTACTTCGTGACCGCCCACTACGTCGACACGCCCTACCGGCGGTTCGTCCTGCCGGACACGACGGGCGGATTCTTCCAAGAATTCGAGATCCTCCCGAGCCTCCGGACGGTGCGGATCCCCGATTGCGGTGGGGCCGGCTTCGACTACTGCGTGTTCCAACCGGCCACCCTCTACATCGACGCGGACAACGCCAGCTCCCAACGGATCATCGACCGCGCGCTGGCGGAGCTCTTCGCGACCGGGACCGGCGAACGCTGCTGGGATCGATACGACTACCTCGGAACCTGTTCGTGTTGGAACGCCCCGTTCGTTCGCGGACCGTCCGGCAGCAACAACGGGATGACCCTCTCTCAGGTGCTCGGCTACCGCGCGATCCTGCTCAACACGGGATCCTGGGACAACGTGCTCTACGCGGAGGACCTGGCGTTCTTCCAGGAGTGGCTGACCACCGACGCCTGCAACGCGAATCTCCGGCGCCAGGTCTTCCTCGCCAACGGGGACCAGATCGGCGAAGCGCTCGGCTCGCTGTCCGGGGGAGAGGCGTTTCTGCAGGACGTGCTCCGCGCCGCGTTGCTCTGCGACGCGTTCCACGGCTTCACCGAGGATCCCGGATGCGGCGAGGAGAACGATTCCTACTGCGTCCGGCTCCTCGACGCCGGCGGACCGTTCCCTCCCGACCTCGACGTCGACGCCTACGGGAACGGCTGCCCGACGCTCGTTCCGTTCAACGTCTTCGGCACTCGGGGAGGGGGGATCGGAAACCGGCGATTCGTCGCGGAGGAGGGGGCGAAGGAGATGTCGTTCGCCCAGGTGCTGGGCGAGGACCTGGTCTCCGGCAACTACCGGACGGTGCTCGACGGGGTGAGCTGGCACCACCTCGCCGCCCGGGACCCCGGCGGCGGCGGGGAGGAGTTCTGCCCGCGGGACCTGGAGTCGCTCGTCGCCGC
>WJJW01000281.1 GCA_014729455.1 Candidatus Eiseniibacteriota bacterium | reverse complement strand
GGAGACCGCGGCCGCGCGGGCCGATACGCTCGCCGCGCGGTACCCCGAGGGGGGGGCGGCCCCGGCCCTGCTCCGGGCGGTCGCCGACCGGATGCGCCGGGAGGAGGGGGCGAGCGAGACGGTCCTGCGACGGTACGAGGATCTCGTGATGCGGTTCCCCCGGAGCCATGAGGCGCTGGAGGTCCGGGCCTTGCTGGAGAGGATCCGCTCCGGAGGGGAGAGCTGATGAGAATCCGCGCCGCGTTGCTGGGAGCGCTCGCGATCGGGCTGCTCGGTCCGGCCACCGGGCCGGCGGCCGCGCGATTGCTGATCCCGATGGATCTCGCGCAGACCGATCATCTGAAGGCGTACGGCGTGGCGTACCACGCCCTGCAGCGGGGCCACGACGTGGAGTGGCTGTTGAACTATCGGGGCGGCTCGTTCCTGCTCGACGACGATCCGGCCACGCGGAGGGACTGCGCCCTCTCCGGGGTGGCGATGGAGGAACACGGCGGCGCGGAGGTCGTGGCGATCTACGACGAGATCGAGCAGAACAACATGGAGGTCGTCCTGCTCGAGAAGCCTCCCGAGGTGGCCGTCTACGTTCCGCCCACGAATGATCCCTGGGACGACGCGGTCACCCTCGTCCTCGAGTACGCCGACATCCCGTACGAGACGATCTGGGACGAGGAGGTGCTCGCCGGAGGGCTGTCCCGATACGACTGGCTGCACCTCCACCACGAGGACTTCACCGGCCAGTACGGCAAGTTCTACGCCTCCTACCACAACGCCCCCTGGTACCGCGAGCAGGTCGCGTTGTACGAGCAGCGGGCCGCGGAGGCAGGCTACACGAAGGTCTGGCAGCACAAGCAGGCCGTGGTCCAGAGGATCCGCGACTACATCGCCCGGGGCGGGTTCGTCTTCGCCATGTGCTCGGCCACCGACACCTTCGAGATCGCGCTCGCCGCGACCGGCGTCGATATCGTCGGTCGGGTGTACGATCACGATTCGCCCGAGCCGAACGCGCAGGAGAAGCTCGACTACTCCCGCACCCTGGCGTTCGAGCGGTTCCGCCTGGAGATGAACCCGCTCGTCTACGAGTACTCCGACATCGACATGACGCGGGAGGCGGCCCTTCGCGGGCAGCCGAACGACTTCTTCCAGCTCTTCGATTTCTCGGCGAAGGAGGACCCCGTTCCGACGATGCTGACGCAGTGCCACGTGAACCTCCTGCCGGGCTTCATGGGCCAGACGACGAGCTATCGAAAGGGCCTGCTGAAGAAATCGACGATCATCCTGGCGGAGACGCCGGGCAGCGGGGAGGCGAAGTACATCCACGGCAACTTCGGCCAGGGGACCTTCACGTTCTACGGCGGCCACGACCCGGAGGACTACCAGCATCTGGTGGGCGATCCCCCCACCCAGCTCGAGCTGCACCCGAGTTCGCCCGGCTACCGACTGATTCTGAACAACATCCTGTTCCCGGCCGCGAAGAAGCAGGAGCGGAAGACCTAGCCCCGGAAGTCGGCGGGGGGCTCGCGACCCCTTGACAGCAGACCGGGTTTGCCGCCATTGTGGACCCACTTCCTCTTCGGAGGGGAACGAACATCACTTCGCCCGCTCCGGTGGAGATGATGCGGCGGTGGGAGCTGGTCTCGAGGTGGGGATGATGAGTGGGAAGACGCCGGAACTGGTCTCTGACGTTGAGTATCCGATTTGTCGAAAGTGCGGCGGTGGGGTTCTGATCCCTCTTTCCGATTATGGCCGGGAAGGCGCTCCGATCCAGTTCAAGGCTTGGGTCTGCACGAACCCGGAGTGCGGCTTCAATATCCGGATCGACAACGGCGAGATCAGCTACGGCAGGCCGGTCAGCCAATCCGCGAAGTAGACCGGCCGGCGAGCCGGCGGACCCGATCCGGCGCGGGAGGCGCTCGATTCGATGATCCGAGCGGTCCTCTTCGATCTCGACAACACCCTGACCGACTTCATGAAGATGAAGGAGGCGTCGATCCTCGGCGCGATCGACGGCATGATCGACATGGGCCTCCAGCTCGACGTGCGGGTGGCCCGGGATCGGATCTTCGCGATCTACGATCGGGTCGGCATCGAGTACCAGAACGTCTTCGACATCTTCCTGAAGGAGGAGCTCGGGGAGGTATCTCCGGGGATCCTGGCGGCGGCGATCGTCGGCTACCGCCGGGTGCGCGACACCTACCTGGTCCTGTACCCGCACGTCCGGTACACGCTCACTGAGCTGCTCCGGCGTGGGCTCCGCCTCGCCGTGCTTTCCGACGCCCCGGCCCTCCAGGCCTGGCTCCGCCTGCACTACCTCGCGTTGCACCACATCTTCGAGTTCGTCGTCACCTTCGACGACACCGGGGAGCGGAAGCCGAGCCCGGCCGGCTTCCACAAGGTGCTCGACTTCCTGGGAATGCCTCCGGGGGAGATCCTGATGGTCGGGGATTGGCCGGAGAGGGACATGGTCGGTGCGGCCCGCCTCGGGCTCCCGACCGTCTTCGCCCGCTACGGAGACACCAAGGGCGTCACCGAGTCCGGGGCCGATTACGAGATCGACGACGTGAAGGAGCTTCTCGGGATCATCGAGCGGCTCAACGCGCGCGAAGGAGGTTGACGTGTCCGTCCCCTACCTCGTCACGGCGCAGGAGATGCGGGCGTGCGACGAGCGGACGATCCGATCCGGAGTGCCGAGCCTGCTCCTGATGGAGCGCGCCGGTCAGGGGATCGTCTCCGTCCTGCAGCGCTGTTTCCGTCCCCTCGCCGCGCGGCGGATCTGGATCGTCTGCGGCCGCGGGAACAACGGCGGCGACGGCCTCGTCGTCGCGCGGCGGCTCCACGACCTCGGATACAACCCGCGGGTCCTCCTGACCAATGAGCCCGACGAGTTCGGGGGAGACGCGGGGGTCCAGATCGCCTGGGCCCATCGTCGGGGGATCGTCCTGGAGCGCTGGGACCCGGACCACTTCGTCCAGCTCGACCGCCTCGAGGAGGAGGATCTGCTGGTCGACGCGATCCTCGGCACCGGCTTCCAGGGAACGATCCGCGGGGAGAAGGCGGAGATCGTCGAGGCGATGAACGGGTCCCGGGCGTCGATCGTGGCGGTGGACGTCCCCTCCGGCGTGGCGGCCGACACCGGAGCGGTCGACGGCCCCGCGATCCTCGCCGACCGGACGGTCACCATGGCCTACCCGAAGCGGTCGTTCCTCTTCTGGCCGGCGCGCGGATACGTGGGCGAGTGGACCGCCGTCGACATCGGGATCCCGGAGGAGGTCGCCGCCGCCGTCCGGCCGGCCGCCCGGCTGGTCACCGCCCGCGCCGTCTCCCGGGCGATCCCGGGATTCCCGCGGACGGCGCACAAGGGGACGCGCGGCAAGGTGTTGATCGCGGGCGGCTCTCCCGGTCTGACCGGTGCGGTCTGCATGGC
>WJJW01000280.1 GCA_014729455.1 Candidatus Eiseniibacteriota bacterium | reverse complement strand
CGTCGATTCACTCGCGACCCCGACCCACGCGGCGCCGCCCGGCCGGGACGTCGCGATCCTCGCCGCTCCCTGCCACCCGGCCCTTCTCCGCCGGTCGCTGCGCCGCCTCGCCGTCGGGAGCGCAGAGGATGTCCGGGAAGCAACGGAGCGACCGGCCCGCACCGTGATCCCGGACGCCGATCTCCGGCTTCGGGTGCTGGTCGCGGAGGACAACCTCGTCAATCAGAAGATCGTCGGGCGGCTCCTCGCTCGGTGGCGCTGCCGGGCGATCCACGCGGAGACGGGCCGGCTCGCCGTCGCCCGCTTCGGGGACGAGAGCCCCGATCTGATCCTGATGGACTGCCAGATGCCGGACATCGACGGATTCGAGGCGACGCGGAAGATCCGGGAGCTCGAGCGGCTCGCCGGTCCCACCGCGAGGAGGATCCCGATCGTGGCGATGACCGCGCACGCGATGTCCGGGGACCGCCAGCGCTGCCTCGACGCGGGGATGGACGATTACATCGCCAAACCGCTCAAGCCGCACGACCTCCTCGCGGCCCTCTCTCGCTGGTGCGGAAGAGCGCTCGACGGGGTGGGCCCCGCCCCGCCGCCAGAGGAGGACGGGGAGGCCCCCTTCCGATCGGGTCCGCTCTCCGAGATCGCCGGAACCGACGACGCGTTCCGCAAACAGATCCTCTCCGAGTTCCTCGAGTCCGCGGAGCGAACGGTTCAGGACACGCAGGAAGCGGTCGCGATCCCAGATCTTCCGAGGTTGCACCGCGGGGCCCACCGCCTGAAGGGAGCCGCCGCCACGATCGGAGCCGACCGGCTGGCCGCGGCGTGCGCCGAACTGGAGCGTGTCGCGGATGGCACCGGGGGAGAAGAGGTCGAGCCCCTCGTCGCCCGACTTCGCGAGGAGCTCGACACGCTTCGTCGGTTTCTCGAAGACCGCCCCCGACGCGAGGCCGCCTGAGACGGCGGGACCGCGCCGGCTCAGCTACTTCGGATCTGGATCATCCGGCGCAGCAGATCGACGACCCGGCAGGAGTATCCCCACTCGTTGTCGTACCACGCCAGCGTTTTGAGGTAATTGCCGCCGACCACGCGCGTGGAGGGGGCGTCGAAGATCGCCGAGTGCGAGTTGCCGATCACGTCGCTGGAGACGATCGCCTCGTCGGTGTACTCGATGATCCAGCGCAGCGGTCCCTCGGCAGCGGCGCGCACGGCCTCGTTCACCTCTTCGACGGTGACGTCGCGCTGCATCAGGGTCACGAGATCGACGGTGGAGCCGTCCGGCACGGGGACCCGCATCGCGATCCCGTCAAGCTTCCCCTTCAGGTCCGGCATCACCTTCCCGACCGCGCGCGCGGCACCCGTCGTGGTCGGAATGATGTTCTCGGCCGCCGCCCGGCTCCGACGGAAATCGGAGTGCGGCACGTCGGCGAGCCGCTGGTCGTTCGTGTAGGCGTGCACGGTCGTCATGAATCCCCGCTCGATCCCGAAGCTCTCGTGGAGGACCTTGACGATCGGAGCGAGGCAGTTCGTCGTGCAGGATGCGTTCGAGATGATCCGGTGCTCCTTGCGCAAGTCGTGATCATTGACGCCCATCACGACCGTCGCGTCGATCTCGTCCTTCGCCGGAACGGTCAGGAGGACCACCTGCGATCCTGCGTCGAGGTGCTTCACCAGCATCTCCCGGTTGCGGAACCGGCCCGTCGCCTCGATGACGTACTCCACCTCCAGGTCCTTCCAGGGGAGCTCGCTCGGCTCGCGCACCTCGAGCATCCTCACCGAGTGTCGTCCGGCGTGCAGCAGGTCGCCCTCGACGCGGATCTCGCCCCGGAAGCGACCCATGACCGTGTCGTACTTCAACAGGTAGGCGAGGGACCGGTTGGGGGCGATGTCGTTGATCGCCACGATGTCCACGTCCGAAGCGTCCGCCAGGAGGCGGTAGAGACTGCGGCCGATCCGCCCGAATCCGTTGATCGCGATTCTCACACTCATCGTCCCACCCCCTCAGTTGAGTCCCGCGAGCTTCTCGACCAGCTCGACGACCCGCGTGGCGTAGCCCCAGCCGTTGTCGTACCAGGAGATCGTCTTCAGCATGTTCTCGCCCAGAACCGAGGTCGACAGCGAGTCGAAGATCGCCGAGTGCGAGTTGCCGATCACGTCGCTGGAGACGATCGGCTCGGTCGCGTACTCGATGATCCGCTTGTAGGTGCTCTCGGCGGCGCTCTTGACGACCTCGTTGACCTCTTCGGCGGTGATGTTCCGCCGCATCAAGGTGACCAGATCGATCGTCGAGCCGTCCGGAACCGGGACGTTGACCGCGATCCCGTCCAGCTTCCCGGCGAGCTCGGGGAGGATCCGTTCGACCGCCATGGGAGACCAGGTCGCTGCCGGGATGATGTTCTCCGCCGCGGCCCGGCTCCTCCGCAGGTCCTCGTGCGGAACGTCGGCCAGCCTCTGGTCGTTCGTATACGCGTGCACCGTCGTCATGAATCCCTTCTCGATCCCGAACGCGTCGTTCAGGACGCGGGCGATGGGGGCGAGGCAGTTGGCCGTGCAGGAGCCGGTCGAGACGATCCTGTGTCCGCCCGTCAGGATGTGGTCGTTGACTCCGGAGACGATCACGGCGTCGATCTCGTCGCGGGGGGGGACCGTCAGGATCACCTTGCGCGCGCCCTTCTCGAGGTGCCGCTCGAGCTGCTCGCGATACCGGTACTTGCCGGTCGCCTCGACGACGATCTCGACCCCGAGCTCCCGCCAGTCGACGTCCCCCGGCGCCTTCTCCGTCAGCATCCGGATCTGGCGCCCCCGGTGGTACATCGAGTTCCCCTTCACGGAGAACGGCTCGGCGAACGGCCCGTGGACCGTATCGAAACGGAGAAGGTACTCCAGGGCCTTGGGATCGGCGACGTCGACGATCGCGCTCACCTCGATCTGGGGGTGATCGCGCTGGATGATCCGAAAGGCGTTGCGCCCGATCCTCCCGAAACCCATGATTCCCACACGAACGCTCATATCCGCGGTACGCTCCTTCCCTGCTGATCCCTACGCTTTCCGCGACAACCTGTCGATGGTAGCATCTGCGGATCGCATGCGGAAGAACACCGGGAACCGAATCCGCCGTCCGTCGGTAGCCGGAAGGCGAGAACCCGGGAACCGTCGTTGACTCCGGAGGAAGATCGAATGTCGAGACCCGCTTTTCTTCGCGTTTTCTTCACGAGCTGCATCCTCGTCGCCGCGGGGGCCGCGTCGGCGCAGCAAATGCCCTCACCCAACGCCTCGCGCGAGGAGCTGCTCGCCTACTGGGCCGACGTGATGAAAGCGGCGACGGCGCGGATCCAGGTCCAGGACGAGAGCGGGAGTCCTCTCAGCGAGACCTACGGCGTGGTCCTCGGGGATCCTCCCCGCCTCGTGACCCGACTCCGCCCGCTGCGGGGAGCGGCCCGGTTGACGGCTACGTTCCCGGGCGGCGGTTCGGTCGCCGCGGAGTCGCTGCACACCTACGATCCGGCCAATGACATCGCGGTCCTCCGCACGACGGGAACGCTTCCCCCCCCGCCGCAGCCGGACGACAAGATCAGGTGGCGGTACCGGGAGGTCTGCTACGTGATCCCCGCTCCGGGGATGGACCCCGCCTGGCCGCGGGAAACGCTGTCGAGCCCGCTGGAGCTCGAGGGGCTCGAGGTCGCGCCGCTTTCGGGAGACCATCCCGGCGGCCTTCCGGTCATGTATCCGAGCGGGCAGTGGATCGGCCTGACGGGACGGATCGAGGATGGATCGGACCATTTCGTCTACCTGACCCCGATGGGTGCGATCCTCCCGACCCTCTTCGACGAGAGCGATCCGACGCCGCTCGCGGTGGGGGCGGAGGAGGTCTCCGCGTTCCTTCCCGACGACACGGCGGAAGGGCTGCTGGTCCGGGCGGTGATCCGCGCGTTCGAAGACGATGCGTCGGCCGAGGTCCTGTTCAACGAAGCGCTCGACGCCGATCCCTCGATCCCGCAGCTCCACTTCGAGTACGGCCGGTCGCTCTTCCGGCAGCAGCGCCATCAGGAAGCCGAGATCGCGTTCCGCGAGGCGATCCACCTGCGGCCCGATTGGCCCGACGCCTACCAGATGGCCGGAGCGACGGCGAACCAGCAGGGGGACTACACGAAGGCGCTCGACTACTACGAGAAGGGCCTGGAGGTCGACCCGAACTCGATCGTGATCCTCCTCAACCAGTGGGGGGCCTACTTCAACCTCGGCCGGATCCAGCCGGCGATCGCGTCGCTGGAGAAGATCCTGTCCCTCGACCCCGGCCACGACCTGGCGGCCTACAACCTCGGCATGACCTACCTGCAGAGCGGACGGATCGCCGAGGCCGAAGCGCAGCACCGCCGGCTCCAGTCGCTCGAGAGCCGGTATGCGCCGCGGCTCCGAGAGAAGATCGACAATCGGTAGGCTCCGCGGGGGGGCTCAGGCGGAGGGCGCCCCGTCCACCCGGTCCTGGCGGCGGTACGGTCCGCTCTTGCCTCCCCACTTCTCATCGAGGTGGATCGACTCGAGGACGATCCCCCGGTCGATCGCCTTGCACATGTCGTAGACGGTGAGTGCGGCGACGGAGGCGGCCGTCATCGCTTCCATCTCCACGCCCGTCCGCGATCGGCTGCGCACCTCCGCGCGGATCTCGATCCGCTCCCCGTCCACCTCGAGGTCGACCGACACCAGGTCGATCGGGATCGCGTGGCAGAGGGGGATCAGCTCGGCGGTCCGCTTCGCCGCCTGGATCCCCGCGAGCCGGGCCACGTCGAGGACCCGCCCCTTCGCGACCGCGTCCTCGTGGATCGCGTCCGCCACCTTCCGTCCGACCCGCACCCGCGCGCGTGCGATCGCCCCGCGCGCGCTGATCTCCTTGTCGCCGACGTCGACCATCCTCGCTCCCCGGGGACCGAGATGGGAAAAGCCCGGATCGAGGTTCATCGCTCCCCTCCTTCCAACCGGAAACCCGGTAGAGGCAGAAACCGGACCGGGGCGCCGGTCGCGCGCTCCCTCCCATCGCCCGCGACCCGGAGGAACCCGTCCGCGCCGGCGGCGGAGACCGGATCGCCGCTGCCGTGGATCGGCAACTCCCGGACCCGGAACGCGCCGGCCTCGTCGATTCGCGCCGCGCACGGAACGAAGTG
>WJJW01000279.1 GCA_014729455.1 Candidatus Eiseniibacteriota bacterium | reverse complement strand
GTCTGTGTGTGCGGGGGCACGCGGTGATCTCCTCGAGGCGAGCGCGGACGCCGGGCAACCCGTTGTTTCCCGTGAACTTGCTGGATCTGTTGGTGCGCCACTCGGGGAGCAACCACACGCGGGAGACGATCGCGTTTTCGAAGAGGCGGCAGGCGGCGGCCGAGCGGCTGGCGATCTTCCAGGTCTGGCGCAACTACATGAAGTCGCTCTCGGAGCGCAAGCAGGATGCGACGCCGGCGCAGCGGTTGAGCCTCCGGGAGGGCAAGCTGACGGTGAAGGAACTGCTGGGAGGGCGGCTGTTTCCGGCCCGGGTACGGCTGCCCGAGCGGCTCATGCGCTACTACCGACGGGAGGTGAAGACGCGGCAGGTCGCCAACGGGCGGCGGCACGCGCTGCGCTACGCGTTCTAGGACAACGAGGGGGAATCGCCCAACCGGCAATCCCCCTCGATCTTGGATCCCCGAAGCTGCAATCTTCGAAACACAACCGAAGGGTCACCGACGGGGCGGGTTTGGACGGCGAGGGGCCGCGACGCAAACGGCCCGATCCAGCCTCGAAAGGCTCGATCGGGCCGTTCCGGCGATCGGGCGGGGTCGCCCCCCGTGTCCGGGCTCGGATTTGGGGATTTGGAGACCGTGTTCCACGGTCTCGTCGGACCCGGGAGGCCGACCCACCCGACGGACAATGAGGAGACGTCACACTGCGTCACAAGTCCGTATCGATCTGACTCTCTCTCTGCGTGCGGAAGGGGAAAGAGCACGAAGGCCGGGTCAGTAAAACGCTGGGCGCGACAGGTGGCTGACCGTCAATACCCTGGGCTCCAAACGAACCGACCCGGCTCCGAGCTGGAGGTCCCCCCTCCGTCGGCCTACAAGTGCAGCATCGGTGCCAGGGACCAGAACAAAGGGAAGAAACCCGCAACTCGATGGGTGACAATCCACTTCCCCCGACGCCGGGGGGATCCGCCGGTGCCCTCGTTCGCGACCCGGGATGCCGAGTTGGAAAGAACAATGACAACCGAGTCGGCACGACGCCAGAATCGCCTGACAGAGCGCGAGTTGGGGCTGGTAAGATCGTTAAGAGGGTCTGTTGGCTTTCTTTCGAGATGCGAACGCTTCGAGGCCATAGCGACGGATCTTTTCGAGCAGCGACGGATAGCTGATCCGCAGGCGCCGGCTCGTCTCGGACTTGTTTCCGCCGACCTCCTGAAGGGTCCGGCGGATCAGGTCGGCCTCCAGCCGCTGCACCGCTTCCCGAAGGGTCGATCCGTTCTCCTTCGCGACGACCTCCGCCTGCAGCTCCGGCGGCAGCAGGTCGAGGCTGATCCACTCTCCGTCCTCGCTGAGCACGACGAGCCGGCGGACGCACTTCTCCAGCTCCCGGATGTTCCCGCGCCAGTCGTGGTCCATCAGGCGACGCAGCACCTCGCGTCCGATCCCCGCCGGCCGGCGGTCCATCTCCCGCACGAACCGGGCGAGGAAGTGCCGGACCAGTAGCGGAATGTCCTCGCGCCGGTCTCGCAGAGCGGGGATCGCGACGGTGAAGTCGTTCAGGCGGTAGTAGAGGTCCTCGAGGAACCGGCCTTCCCGGATCGCCGCAGCGAGGTCGGTGTTCGTCGCGCAGAGGATCCGGACGTCGGCCTTCTTCGCCTGGAGCCCGCCGACCGGACGGAACTCTCGCCGATCGAGGACCTGCAGGAGCTTCGCCTGCACGTCCCGGTGGCAGCGGTCGACCTCATCGAGGAAGAGCGTCCCCCCTTCCGCCTCCTCGACAAGGCCCCGCTTGTCCCGGATCGCGCCGGTGAACGATCCCTTCCGGTGTCCGAACCGCTCGCTCTCGAGGAGCTGCTCGGGCAGCGCGGCGCAGTTGACCTGGATGAACGGCTTCTCCCGCCGGCGGCTCGCCTTGTGGATGCACTCCGCCAAGAGCCCCTTGCCGGTTCCGGTCTCCCCCCGGAGCAGAACGGTCGCATCGCTGGGGGCGATCCGGCGCAGCAGCCCGAGGGTCTGCCGCATCGCCGTGTCGGCGGTGAGGAATTCCGAGAACGCGTCGTCCTCCCCCTCCGGGGAGACGGCGGAATCGCCCGCCTCGACGATCGCCTGCCGCCTCGACTCGATGGCGACCGAGAGCAGGCTGCCGTACAGGGAGAGGAGCCGCAGCTCGCGCGGCGAGAAGGAGTCCTTCCGGTCCTTCCTCCCCGCGGCCAGAACCCCCCAGATCCCTTCGCCGGGGCGCAGCCGCAGCGCGACAAGCGGTCCCTCCAGCGCCCAGGGCTCGTTGATCCGGTCGAGGCGCGGATCTTCGGCCGGGCTGCCGGTCAGCCAGACCGCGCGTCCCGCGGCGAAGGCATCGAGGACCGGCTCGAGCCCGCGCAGCATCGCCGCAGGTCGATCGAGGCCGACCGCCGCGTCCACGCGCAGCTTCGTCGCCTTCGGTCCCGTGGCCAAGAGAACGCCGTCGACCCGCACCCGTCCCGCGAGCTGATCGAGGAGCTGCTGGACGCCCCCCGCCCCACGGACCATCGAGGGATCGAGCGGCGAGAAGTCCTGCAGGATCCGGTACTCCTCCGTGCTCGCGAGAACGCACTCGGCCTGGTTCTCCACCAGCTCCGATCGGAGCGCATCCAACCGCGGACGGCCGTCCCCGGACCCGGTCTCCTCGATCTGCTCGATCCCGCGATCGAGCACGCGCAGCGCCCCCTCGAGGTCGCCGAGCGAGACGAGGGCGCGCGCCCGGACCTCGATCGACTCGGGGATCAACCCGTACAGGTCCAGATCCCGGATCCGGTCGGGGACCGGGGAGAGGATCTCGAGCCCGCGGCGCGCGGCCAGGTCCCCCTCCGACTCGGGCCGGCCCGCCGTCGCGACCAGGACCGCGGCCAGGCGGATCCGCGTCACCGTCTCCTCGTAGAGATCGGGCGTGCCGATCAGCGCGTCGGCCGACTGCTCGAGGAACCGGATCGCCGCGTCGGTCCGTCCCCCCTCGCCCGCCGCTTCTCCGAGAATCCGGAGGCTCACGCCGAGCTCGCACTGGTTGTGGATCCTGGATGCGATCCAGGCGGCCTCGGTCGCCCATCGGGTCGCCGCCACGAGATCGGACCGCCGGATCGCCTCCTCGGCGAGGCGTCGCTTCACCTCGCAGACGAGGTCCCCTTCCGGGGCGACCGTCTCTCCCCGGCGAAGCGCGTCATCGAGGATCCGGCGCGCCTCGCGCCCCTTCCCCTGCTGCAGGGCCAGCTCGCCCTGGAACTCGAGCGCGAGAACCTCTTCCCGCCGGTAGCCGTGGGAGCGCGCGAGATCCAGAGCCTGGTCGTAGTGGGAAGCGGCGACCTTCGTCTGACCGAGACGGAGCTTGAGGTTGCCCAGCGCGAGATGCGTCTTCGTCATGCCGGCGGCGTTGCCGGTCTCGCGGAACGTGAGCAGCGCGCGAGAGAGCACCTGAAGCGCCCGGGTCCACTCGCAGCTCTTCGTCAGCAAGACGCCGAGGTTGAGCGAGTGCGAAGCGATCCGCGGCGTGTTGCCCGCCTCCTCGCTGACGCTCAGGGCGCGCTCGAAGTAGTCGATCGCCTCGCGCCAGCGCGAGCCGACCTTCAGCAGAACACCGAGATTGTTCAACGCGCGGGCGATCCCCTCGCGGTGGTCGATTCTGCGGAAGGTGAACAGGGCGCTCTCGTACCACTCGCGGGCGCGGTCGACCTGTCCCAGACGGTAGGAGATGTTTCCGAGGGTCAGCTCGAGCAGACCGATCTCCTCGTTGTCGCTCCCCCCGCGGACCGCGTCGTACGCCTTGCGGCAGTTCGTCTCGGCGATCAGGTACTCGCCGAGGCTCTGCTGGACCATGCCGGTGCGTCCGGTGACCTTCGCGGCGAGGTCCTGGTCGATGCCGGGGTCGATCTCCTGGCGGATCCGCGAGAGCTGGGCGAGCGCTTCCTGGTACTCGCCCCGTTTCCGATGGCATTCGGCGATGTGGAGTCGCGCTTCGGCGCGCTCGCGGCGCCAGACGGGATCGCTCCCGACGAGAGCGAGCGCCCGGTCGTAGGACTCGAGGGCGCTCTGAAAGTCGTCGGCGAGCATCTGCATGTCCCCGAGGGCGAGCGCCTTCCCGAAGCCGGCGGGCTCGGCCGTCGGCTCCGCGGGTGGTTCCGATCCCACCCGGTGCGAAGGCGCGGGGCGTCCTAGTCTCCCGTCCTCAGCATCCATGCAGGCGTTCCCTCGTGGTCAGAGAAGGATGATCCAGTTTCCCAGCAGGATCCCTACCGGGAGCGAGATGTCGACGTCGTCCGGATCGCCGTTGGAATCCCCGGGACTGGTCCCTCCGCCGTAGGCGGTATCCGCCGGCGCTCCCCCGTCGAGCGGCAGGAAATCTTCGAACTGGTCCCCCCCTGCGGTGCCTGTCGCAAGCCCCCCGGCAACGAACAACAGCAGGACCGCCAGGAGAGAGATCCCGAGCTGCCTCGAATGTCGATTCATCGATTGCACAGTTCCTCTCCTCGTTTGCGAACCACCCCGCGCCGGACCCGTTCGGGCCGGGATCGTGAGCCGGGGACCTCCATGATGAATCCGGGGTGGAAATCCTCAGCAGAAGTGTGACCCTTTATCCTCCACTGCGTCAAGGGGTTTCCGCTCTGGAGGCTCGTGCTAGAGTGCGGGAGGAAGGGAGAAGCGATGACGCGCGAAACGGACGCGGCGGCCGATTGTTACGGGCTCTCGCCCCGGCAGATCGCGACCCTGCCGGTGCTGGAAGGGGAATCCGCGTACCGGGGACGCCAGATCGCCCGCTGGATCTACGAGGCCGGAGCGCGCCGATTCGAGGAGATGACCGATCTCTCCAAGGAGATCCGCGCGCGGCTGGAGTCGGCCTGCGTGATCGGCCGGCTCGATCCGGAAAGCGAGGAAACGGCGGCCGACGACGGAGCCACGAAGTACCTGTTCCGCCTCCGGGACGGCCGGACGGTCGAGGCGGTCTGGATCCGCGATGAGGGGCGCGACACCCTCTGCGTCTCCTCGCAAGCAGGATGCGCCTACGGCTGCACCTTCTGCGCGACGGCGGCGATGCGGGCGGGGCGCGACCTCACGCCCGGCGAGATCCTCAGCCAGGTCGCCTTCCTGCGGGACGCGATCGCGCGGCGCGGGGGGAGCGAGGCGCACAACCTCGTCTTCATGGGGATGGGCGAACCGCTGGCGAACTACGACGGGGTCGTCGGCGCGCTGCGGATCCTCGTCTCCCGTCCCGGTTTCGGGCTCGCCCACCGGAGGATCACCGTCTCGACGGTCGGCCTCGAGCCGGGAATTCGGCGGCTGACCCGGGAGCCGCTCGGGGTGCGGCTCGCCTTCAGCCTGAACGCCACCACCGACACGGTCCGCTCGGAGCTGATGCCGATCAACCGGAAGTACCCGTTCCGCCGGGTGTTCGAGGCGTTGCGCGAGTACCAGGAGCGCAAGCGGGCCCCGGTAACCCTCGAGTACGTACTGCTGCGGGGGATCAACGATCGGGTGGAGGATGCCGAGCGGCTCGCCCGGTTCGCGCGCAGCCTGCAGTGCAAGGTCAACTTGATCGCTTACAACCCGCACGCGTTCGCGCGCTACGAACCGGTCCCGGATCCGGAGATCGAGGCGTTCCGGCGGAGGATGCTGCCGATCGCCGGACGTGTGACGATCACGGTTCGCTGGAGCAAGGGGCGGGACATCGCCGCCGCCTGCGGCCAGCTGGCGACCCGGACCGGGGCGGACGAGAAGCGACCCGCCGGGGGGGAGAGGGACCGGCGGGCCGCGGGGGCTTCCGGAGGAAGACCGGTCAGCCGATGACCTGGAGCCTGGCGGAGACGGAGCCGCCGCGCGTCCGTAGGAAATAGACGCCGCGCGGCAGCGTCCGTCCCAGACGATCCTTTCCGTTCCACGAGATCTCGAAGAGTCCGTCGGTGGAGCGCCGGACTTCGCCGAAGTCGCGCACGACGCGGCCGCTGACGTCGTGCACGACGATCCGCGCCGGCTCGGCGGTGTGGGGCAGCGCGATCCGGAGCGTCGTGGCCGCGGCGATCGGGTTGGGGAACACGCGCGGCGCAAGGATCGGCGCATCCGGAATCGTCTCGACGAGATCGAGGTCGATCAGGCCGAAGAAGAACGCCTCCAGGTCCGGCACGCGGTCGGGACGCAACAGGTCCGGATTCTCGATCGATCCGTCCGCGCGCGCCCGCTCGCCGCCGAAGAGGACGCGGAAGTCTTCGGCGAACACCTCGTGCGGGCGGTTCTTGTGGATCGCGCCGTCGTGAAAGACGGTCGTGTCCTGGATCCCGCGGAGCCAGCGGTACTCGCTCCAGCCGTCGTGGTCGTCGTCGGGCAGGAAGTACCGGTGAAGGATGTGGCCGACCTCGTGGGCGACGAGCTGGTGGAGCTGGACCTCCGACATCGCGTAGACGCCCGGCGAGAGGTAGATCGTCCGCTCCCCCGCCCAGGAGTTCAGCGGCGAGGCGACCGGATACGGCAGCAGGTAGATCGTGAAGCCGAGCTGCGAGAGGAATCGCGGATCGATCGCCTGCAGGGCCGCCCGGACCCGATCCTCCTCCAGCGGATGGAACTCGCCGCTGCCGGGGTTGGAGATCACCGAATCGGCGGTCGAGATGACGAAGCGTCGCAGGACCCCCTCGGCGTCCAGCAGATAGAGCGTGCCGTCGGAGTCGACCCGGCTTCGCTCGCTCATCACCGTCTCGGGGGCGAGGATCTCGATCCCCGTCGGGAGCAGATCGGCCGCCGCCGGCCCGATCGGGGCCAGAAGGCCGAGGAGAAGGAGCGAGAAAGCGATGCTTGCCGGGAACCGGGTCACGAGACCTCCTTGCAGGAGTGGCGGGGCGCCTGTCGTCAACAACCGTTGACAAGAGTCTACCACCAGCTCCGCGGTGCCGCAATGAAACTGTCGATTGTGATGCTTTTTGCAACCCTCCCGAGGGGACCGGGGAACGCATTGCAAGGAAAGGAGAACCGCGAGCCCCGCGATAGCGGGGGGTCGGAGGTCGGGCCGGGTGGGACAGAATGCCCCCGCCCGATCACGGGCGGGGGCATCGGATTCGAGCGCGGCGCGGGCCG
>WJJW01000278.1 GCA_014729455.1 Candidatus Eiseniibacteriota bacterium | reverse complement strand
TCGCTCGAGGGAGGCCGCTTGCCCCAGGTCCGGTTCTCAGAACCCATCTGGAACACCCAATGGATGCCGAAAACCGAATCAACTGCAGGGTCGCAGCCGCTTCGTCGCTCCGTTTCCCACGGAGCCGATCACTTGGATCAGGTGGACTCGCCGGTTGCGGAAGCAACCATCGGTACCGACATTCGCCGGCTTCCGGATTGCGCTTCTGCCGGGGTTGGGAAACAGTCCGCTCCCGACGAGCCACCCGATGCGTCCCTATAGAGCAGCCTCCGTGCCAAGCGAGACGGATCCCCGCCTCGGTCTCGTAACCTCTTAGAGCCTGGATGTTTGGGGGTTCACTCGCCGGTCACGGTCCCCGATCCTCGCCCGGTTCCGGGGGCGCCACCGGATCGCCAGGAGCCTCCCCGGCATCGGCTGGAGCAGACAACTCGTTAGCGGGCAATCGGTTGAAACTGGTTCCGGCGGTGCCACTCGAGTGACACCGCCGGATCCTCAGCTTTTTTGAGACTTCGCCTCAGAGCTGCAGGGTCGCCGAGAGCCGGATCCGATTCAGCCGGCGGTCGACCTTCACGATGGTCGATTGCGGATTCACGAGAGGATCGTAGTAGGCGTCGAAGTAGAACTTCTCGAGCTCATAGTCGAGGAAGTCCAGCGCGAGGTCGTACCGGAGCGGTCCGGTGAGGAACCCGATCCCGAAGCTGAGCGCCTGCGTGTCGATCTCGCCTCCCGCCCAGTCGAAGTCGAGGACGTGCGCGCCGTCGATCTTCCCCTCCGGAGCGAGCTGCGCCAGGGACAGCGGGCCCCGCCGGTAGCCGATCCGCAGCGGCAGCTCGACGTCCCGGATGCGGAAGAACCGCCCCTCGAGCCCGACGTTCAAGCTCGTGACGTCCTGCAGAGGGAGATCCGCGTCCTCGTCTCGATCCTCCTTGTACCGGACCTCGGCATCCTGCCAGCTCTGGATGCTGTAATCAGCCGTCACCGTGAGCCAATCGAGCGGATCCAGCACCCCTCCGACCGTGAGAAGCGACGGCACGTCGATCTCGTAATCGGCGATCCTCGCCTGGACGACGACGATCGGCTGCCCCGGCGGCGCGAGGCTCTGCGCGTAGAACGAGCCGCCTTCGACGTCCAGCGTGTAGCCGGGGGTGAACCGAACCCCGAGCCCCCCCCTGTCGCCGAACCGCGCCTGCAGGCCGAGGTCGGTGGAGAATCCGCTGTAGTCGAAGCGGATGTCGCGCCGTCCCGGCGGGATCTGTCCGCCGCCGGTGGCGAGGATCTGCTCCTGCTGGGCGTCGAGCCGCCCGGTGAGGAAGTTCAGGTTCCCCCCGACGCTGAGCAGATCGGGCACCACCTGGAGCCCGATGGTCGCGGCGACGGCCTCGACACCGCCGCTCTCGCTGTCGTCGAAGGCGAGGGTGACCGGAAACGACCCTCCCTCCTGGAAGGTCATGTCCTCGATGATCTCCTCCGGGTAGGCCGTGTCCATGTAGCGCCGGAAGCTGATCGCGCCGCCCATGTGCAGGTTCCCCGGCAGATCGGTGGAGAACGCGCCTCCGAGCATGTTGTACCGGACGTTCGACTTCAGGTTGACCTCGTACCGGGTCACGTTGACCAGGGAGACCTCGGGGATGTTGAACGTGTCGGGGAACCCGCTCGTCGTCCCCGAAGAGCGGAGCCAGAACAGGTCGGCCATCACGTCGGTCCGCTCCAGCCATCCCAGACCGGCCGGGTTCCAGGAGACCGCTTCCAGGCCGCGCGCCTCCGCCACGTACGCTCCTCCCATCGCCCAGGCCCGCCCGCCGGCCCGCACGCCGAGCATGTCGAGGGGCCGGAAAACCGACGACGGGCTGAAGACCTGGAGGCTGTCCAGTCCGATGGTTCCATAGTCGAAGACGAAGACGGTCGGCTCCTCCTGCGCGCGGGAAGACGACGCGAGACCGAGCAACGCCGGCAGGAGGAGGAGCAGCAGAAACGGACGCCGGGGGGTCATGAGCGTTCCCCCACGAGCAGACCGAGAACGACCGCTCCATACGTCCAGAAGCTCGCCTGACGGGCGGTCTCGCCGATGTCGATCCGGACGTGGTCGACCCCGACGATCTCGGTGCGGAGGAAGGTCTTGTCGGGGGCGGTCTCCCCCGCCACCCTCCGGGCGTCGGCCAGACGGGAGGTCTCCAGTTCCACCCCGTCCTTCCGCTTCAACGCGACCAGGTCGACGAGCTCGATCTGCTCGTCGGTCACCTGGCCGACGTTCGCCATCCAGACCATGTTCGGCTCACGCAGCTCGACGGAGCTGCCGGGGCTGATCTTCCCCTCCAGCTCCTCTCCGGTCCGGAACGTCAGCACGACCTTCTGGTGGGCTTCGAAGGTCAAATCGGTCGAGGGGACCCGCTTCGCGCACCCGCCGGTCACGAGGAGAGCCCCGACCACGGCCAGCAGCCAGGGGTATGGTTTCATGACGCTTCTCCGATGTCGGGGGGAGACGACCGGGGTCTTCGGGCGGGACACCAGCAGGTCTCGCGATCCCAACAGCCACCCCTCCAACACACCTTGACGAGCGAGGCCCCCCGGCGGACCCCGACAGATCCCTACGGATCCGGACTCTAGGCAATCCCCTCCGGGTCGTCAAGGATTCCGGGCCGGCGCGTCCTCAGAGGATCGGGAGGTAGCGCTCGACCTCGAATCCGGTCACCCGGGTCCGGTATTCGTCCCATTCGATCCGCTTGTTCTCGATGAACTTCGTGAACAGGTGCTCCCCCAGCGCGGTCTGGATCAGCTCGCTCTCGGCGGCGAGCTCCAGTGCCGCGTACAGCGAATCGGGAAGCGTCTCGATCCCCCGGGCCGTCTTCTCCGTCTCGGACATGTGGTAGATGTCCTCGTCGACCGGCGCCGGGACCTCGTACCCTTCCCGGATCCCCTCGAGACCGGCAGCGATCATCACGGAGAACGCGAGGTACGGATTGCACGCGGGGTCCGGGCATCGGAACTCGATCCGCGTCGCCGCCTCCTTGCCCGGCTTGTACATCGGCACCCGTACGAGCGCCGAGCGGTTGCGACGCCCCCATGCCACGTAGACGGGGGCCTCGTATCCGGGCACGAGCCGCTTGTAGGAGTTCACCCACTGATTCGTCACCGCGCAGATCTCGCGAGCGTGCCGCATGATCCCCGCCATGTACCCCTGCCCGACCTTGGAGAGCGGATGCGAATCGTCCCCGTCGAAGAACGCGTTCTGCTCGCCCCGGAAGAGGGATTGATGGACGTGCATTCCGTTGCCGTTCTCGCCGTAGAGCGGTTTCGGCATGAAGGTGGCGTAGACGCCGTTCTCCCGGGCGATCCTCTTGACGACGTAGCGGTAGGTGACCGTCGCGTCCGCCATCTCGAGGGCGTCCTTGTACTTCAAGTCGATCTCGTGCTGGCTCGGGGCGACCTCGTGGTGCCCGACCTCCACCGCGATCCCGATCGCCTGCAGCGACTGGATCGTCCGGTGCCGCAGCTCGGTCCCGAAGTCGTCCGGGACGAGGTCGAAGTAGCCGGCGTGGTCGAGCGTCGTCGGATCGTCGCTCGCCTTGAGGTAGAAGTACTCCAGCTCCGGTCCCATGAACGACCGGAAGCCCAGCTCCTCGGCCCGCTCGAGATTCCGGCGGAGGATGTTGCGCGGATCGCCGGCGTATGGGGTCCGGTCCGGGTTGAGGATGTCGCAGATCATCCGCGCGTGGATCTGGCCGTCGACCCGCCATGGCAGGATCTGGAAGGTCCTCGGGTCGGGGATCGCGATCAGATCCGACTCGTAGATCCGCGCGAACCCCTCGACCGACGATCCGTCGAACCCCAGCCCCTCCTCGAGCGCCTCCTCGAGCTGGCTCGGCGTGATCCCGAACGACTTCAGCATCCCGAGGATGTCGACGAACCAGAGGTTGATGATCTTGACGTCGTGCTCCGTGATGTAGCGGACCAGATCGTCTTTCGACTCGAACCCGTGGGTCATCCGTCTCCCTCCCGGCGCGCACGCGTCAGCGCGTCTCGTTCCTCCGTGGCCAGGGGGCGGGCTCCTCCGAGTAGGCGCGCGGCCAGGAGGACGCGGGCGACGTGCTCGAGGCGCTCCATCCGGAGACACGCCTCCTCCACGCCGGCGCCGAGCGCAACCGCCCCATGGTTCGCCAACAAGAAAGCCCGACAGGAATCCGCGAAGGGTGCCGCGGCCTCACCGACTTCGGCCGTACCGGGCATGCGGTAGGGAACCACGGGGACCGGACCCAAGGCAAGGACGGCCTCGGGCAGGACGTCGGGCTCGATCGGGACGCCCGCCGCGGCGAACCCGGTCGCCGCCGGCGGATGGGCGTGGACGACCGCGCCGACCGTCCGCCGACGTCGGTAGAGAGCGAGGTGGAGCGGAAGCTCCGAGGAGGGATCCCCCTCCCCCTCGAGCTTACGGCCGTCGAGATCGACGCGGACCAGGTCGGACGGGCGCAGGGTCGACTTTCGGACACCGCGGGGGGTGATCCAGATCGACCCGCCGTCGCGGCGGGCGCTCAGGTTTCCATCGTCGGCGACCAGCAGCCCGGCGTCTCCGAGCCGGCGGCCTGCGTCGGCGAGCTGCTCGAGCAGGACGCGGTCCTCGGGGCTCAACCGGAGCGATCCAGACGGCCCCAGACGGCGGTCAAGCCGTCGGCGACCTCCACCGGCGTCAGGTCCCGCTCCGCGAGCCCTTCCGCCTGCATCTCCGCGGAGCGTCCGTGGAGCCACGCGCCGCAGGCGGCCGCCTCGGCGGGATCGACCCCCTGCGCGAGCAGGGTCCCGATGATCCCGGAAAGGACATCCCCGGTGCCTCCGGTCGCCAGGGCGGGGTTCCCGGCGCCGCTCACGCGGACGGTTCCGTCCGGAGCGGCGATCACGGTCGGGGTCCCCTTCAGCAGGAGGACGACCCGGCGGCGGATCGCGAGCTCCCGGGCGGCGTGGACCGGATCCTCGAGGATCCGGTCGATCGGATCGCCGGTCAGCCGCGCCATCTCCCCCGGATGCGGCGTGAAGACCGGCGCGGGGCGCCGCTTCGCGATCCGCGGGATCCCGACCGCGGCGAGGGCGTTGAGCGCGTCGGCGTCGACGAGCAGCGGCCCCGTCCAGCGGGCGACGAGGTCGGCGGCCAGGCGGTCGCTCGCGGGATGGCGCCCGAAGCCGGGGCCCAGGACCAGGGCGTCCCAGTCGTCGCGGATCCCGAGGATCGCGTCCGTCGCGCCGGACGCCAGCGTTCCGGACTCCGTCTCGGCGGCGGGGATGGTCATCGCCTCGGTCAGCTTCGCCTCGAGGATCCCGTTCAGGCTCGCGGGCACCACCGCGCGGACCAGGCCCGCCCCGGCCCGGAGCGCTCCGGTCGCGGCCATGCAGACCGCACCGGTC
>WJJW01000277.1 GCA_014729455.1 Candidatus Eiseniibacteriota bacterium | reverse complement strand
CTTTCGAAGAGGCTCTCGACCAGCGCCCCGCAGTCGACGGTGAGGAACGGGCCGTCGCAGCGCGGGCTGGCGCGGTGGATCGCGCGGGCGACAAGCTCCTTGCCGGTGCCGCTCTCGCCCAGGATCATGACCGTGCTGTCGGTCGGCGCGACCGCCCGAACCAGCTCGCGGACCCTCTCGATCTGGGGATTGCGCCCGATCAGGATCTCGTCGGCCTCACGGCGGTCGAGCCGCGTGCGCAAGGACCGGTTCTCCAGGCGGAGCCAGCGCTTCTCGATCGCCCGGCGGACGCTGAGACGGAGGGTCTCGGCGTCGAACGGCTTCGAGAGGTAGTCGTAGGCCCCCAGGCGCATGCACTCGACCGCCGACTCGACGCTCGAATACCCGGTGATCACGATCACGTCGAGATCCTCGTTGGTCTCGCGCAACCGCTGCAGGAACTCCGTTCCGTCGAGACCGGGCATCCGCAGGTCGAGAAGGACCAGATCGGGGCGCCGCGCGTGGATCGCCCGGAGCGCTTCGGCGCCGTCGCAAACCGTCTCCACCTCGTACCCCGACCGCTCCAGCGTCTGCCGGCAGGAGTCGCGGATCGCCTCATCGTCGTCGACGACGAGTACGTGGGCTTCGCCTCCCATCTAGACGGTCCCCTCCGCGGCCGGCAGGAGGATCCGGAACGTGGTCCCTCCCGGTCCGCTCTGGACCTCGATGTCCCCGCCGTGGTCCTGGACGATCCCGTAGCTGATCGCCAGGCCGAGACCGATCCCGCGGCCGACCTCCTTGGTCGTGAAGAACGGCTCGAACAGCCGCGACAAGTGCTCCGGCGCGATCCCGGGGCCGGTGTCGGTCACCGCCACGCGGCAGTACCCCTTGCGCTCCGAGCCGCCGCTGCGGATCGTGAGGTTTCCTCCCGACTCCATCGCCTCCAGCGCGTTGACGATGACGTTGACCAGAACCTGCTGGATCTTCGAGACGTCGATGTCGACCAAGAGCGGATCGGGATCGGCCTCTCTCCGGATCCGGACGTTCTGCAGGCGGGGGTGGCTCTCCATCAGCTCGAGGACGCCGGAAACGACCCGGTTCAGATCGACCCGCTCCTTCGTCGCCGGCGACTGCCGGGAAAAATCGAGGAGGCCCTGGACGATCCGCTGCGCACGGGTCGCCTGGGCGACGATCTTCTCCATGTTCGCCCGGCGCGGGTCGTCGGCATCGGTCGTCTCGACCAGCAGGTTGCCGTACAGAAGGATCCCGCCGAGGGGGTTGTTGATTTCGTGGGCGATCCCCGCGGCGAGATGGCCGATCGTGGCGAGTTCCTCGGTCCGGTGGATCCGCTCCCGGGTGTCCCGGTCGATCGCGGATACGCGGGCGATCAACGCCTCCACCGCGGTCTGGAGCTCGGTGGTGATCCGTCCGAACTCGCCGGAGAGCGCCGGCCTTTCGGACCGGTCGATCCCGGTCCGCCCCCAGTGCCGTACCGTTTCGACGAGGCGGTCGGTGCTTCGGCGGAGACGCCGTTCGAGAAGGTGCGCGACCAGGCTCGCGGCGAGAAGCGTCGCCGGAAGCGCGATCAGGAGGTTCGCCAGGCCCGGCGGCCCCTCGTGGCCGAGTAGGTAGCACGTCGCGATCCAGATCGCCGACGATCCCAGCGCGATCCCGACGCAAACGACCATGATCCGGGTCTTCAGATCGAGGCGCGACCCCATCTCCTCCGATCCCCCGTGCCGCGCGCAACCGCTGTTCCGGCGGGGGAACGCGCGGCGCCTTCGCTCCGCCCCGGATCAGTATAGCGCGTCGCCCACGCGCTTGTCAGGGCGAGGGAAGGCGGACGAATCGTTTTACGATGGGGCCCTGGTCCGTCTCGAGCCGGACGAAGAAGACGCCGGCGGGTGCGCTGCGCCCGAGTCGCGTCGTGCCGTCCCAGCGGACCTCGTGTTCGCCGATGGGAAGAACGCGATCGAGCAGCCCGGCGACGCGGCGTCCCGCGACGTCGTATAGATCCAGGCGGGCAGGTGTCGCGTCGGGAATCCGAAGGGCGATCCGGACGCCTCCGCCGGAAACGGTCCGCAGGATCCGGATCGTGGGCCCTGCCACGCGCGCATCGGCTTGCGGCGCCGCCGCGGGAGCGGTCCGCGGTATGAAGACGACCGCCCGTTGCGGACCCCAAGCCTGCCCCCAGAAGCCGCGTGCGATGATCCAGCCGTTCTCGTTGATCCCGGTCGCTTCCTGGAGGTTGAATCCGTCGGGCAGGTCGGCGAGATTCTCGAGATCGCGGATGCCGTTGGCGGCGTCCCAGACGAAGGCCCGCCACTCCCATTCGGCGTCCAGCGCACCGCCGACCACGGTTCCCGCGTCGTTGACCGCGCTGGGATGCACGTCCATCGCCAGCCCGCCCCCGAGACCCGGCAGCAGGGTCACTCCGTCCGCCTCGGACCAGAGAAAGCCGGCGATCCCGTTGCCGTGGGATCCATCCCCGGTGACGAAACCGCTTTCGCTGACGTCCACGGCGGTCGTGATCCCGCTGTTGGGCGGATTGCCGAGGATCTCATGGAGGTCGATCAAGCGCTCGCCGGGAACGTCGAGGACGAAACACTTCTCGTCGCCCGGTTCCCCGGTCAGGCTGCGGCTGCCCGCAAGAAGACCCGCATCGTTGACTGCGTAGGCGCGCCAGGTGGTCGGCGGAACCCCGAGGTCCTCCAGCCAGACGCTGCCGCTCGTTTCGTCCCAGTAGAACGCCTTCGTCCGCTCGCTGATCGCGCCGGTGCCGCAGACCCGATTGTTGTTGGAGAGATCGCGGATCCCGACGCCGAATCCGCCGTCTGGATGCGGGAGCAGCTCGTAATCCCCCGGAGCCCACCAGATCGCGGTGCCCGAGGCGGTGACCCCTTCGTTGTTGATCTCGGACGCCCCGATGTCGGCGGCGACCTTCCCCTCTTCCAGGGTCCAGAAGAACGCGGAGGTCTCGGTTCCATCGAGGTAGGCGCTGCCGACGGCGACGTTGTGGTCGTTGATGTCCCCGATGAACGAGGTCGCGTACTGGTAGGAGTCGTCCCACGGTTCCACGACGTAGGCGTCGTACTCGATCTCGGCGAGAGCCGGGAAAGCGATGCAAACGGCGGTCAGCGCGAGAGCGCTCGTGAACCGGGTCCGGATCTTTCCGCTCATGGGTTTCCTCCGTGATTGGCGGGGACTCGATTGCGCGCGGCAGGGCGGACTCGACTTCCGCGCTTCCTTCTGGAGTGCGAATCGGATCGAGGAGTGATCCGGGATTCGACGCTGCGATTCATCCTCGGGTCAGCGGACGATGCGGACCGGGATCGAGATCCGATCCGCACCGTGGCGAAAGACCGCGTAGTAGACCCCTGCCGCGACGGCGCGACCGGCCCGGTCCGTCGCGTCCCACCGGGGCGGCGCCTCCCGCGCCGAGTCGATCCTCTTCACGAGACGGCCGG
>WJJW01000035.1 GCA_014729455.1 Candidatus Eiseniibacteriota bacterium | reverse complement strand
TCGGCGGATCCAGGTTCCTTCGCGGCCGTGGAGCGCATCCTGAAGCTTCGCCGGCGAGGTGATGCAGACCTCCTCGCCCCCCTCCTCGAGGAACCGGACCGAAGCCTCGATCTTCGGCCCCATGCTCCCCGGAGGGAACTGACCGTCGGCGAGATGCCGGTTCGCCTCGGCGATGCTCATCGATGCGATCGGTCGTTGCTCCGGCGTCCCGAAGTCGACCGCGACGCGAACCACCGCCGTGATGATCAACAGCCGCTTCGCGCCGAGAGCGAGCGCGAGGACGACCGAGACGAGATCCTTGTCGACCACCGCCTCGACGCCGCGCATTCCGGCATCGTCCTCCTCGACGACGGGGATCCCCCCGCCGCCCCCGGCGATCACGACCTGTCCAGCATCGTGAAGGGTGCGGATCGACTCCATCTCGACGATCCGGCGCGGAATCGGCGAGGCGACGACCCGTCTCCAGCCGCGGCCGGAGTCCTGCCCCATCTTCCAGCCCTTCTCGCGCTCGAACCGGCGGGCGGTCTCCTCGTCGTAGAAGGGGCCGATCGGCTTGGTCGGGTTCCGGAAGCCGGGATCCTCCGGATCGACGACGACCTGCGTCACGATCGTCGCCACGGGGTACACCAGCCCCCGTTCCCGGAAGAGGTTCGCGAGGGTCTGCTGGATCATGTAGCCGATCCCGCCCTGGGAGTCGGCGCCGCAGACGTCCAGCGGCATCGGGGGAACCTGCCGCCGCGCCGCCTCGTTGCGGATCAGGATGTTGCCGACGATCGGCCCGTTCCCGTGCGTCAGAACGAGCCGGTTGTCGGCGGCGAGATCGACGATCTGGCTCAGTGTCTGCCGCGTGACGCGGAACTGCTCCTCGATCGTCCCGGCGTTGTTCGCCGGCAGGATCGCGTTGCCCCCCAACGAGACAACGACCGACGGTTTCATCGATTCCTCCCGCCCCCAAATCGAGAAGGGGGGATCGGGATCGTCCCCCCACGAAGAATTGGATCGGCCGCTTCGCACCGGAGGTGAAGCGGCCGATCGGCTTCGCTAGCCCTTGATCGACGAGATGAACTCCCCCATCCGCTGCAGGGACTTCTGGATGTTCTCCACGGAGTTCGCATAGCTGAGCCGCAGGTAGCCGTCCCCGTGTGCTCCGAAGGCGGTTCCGGAAAGGACGGCGACGCCGGCCTTGTCGAGCAGCTCGCGCGCGAGCTGGGCCGACGGCATCGGCACGTTCTGCACGTTCGGGAAGACGTAGAACGCGCCCTTCGGCGTCTTGCAGGAGACGCCCGGGATCGCGTTCAGCCCCTCGACGATGACGTCGCGGCGACGGCGGAACTCCGACACCATCCGCGTCACCTCTTCCTGCGGTCCGGTCAGCGCCTTCATCCCCGCGATCTGGACGAAGACGTTGGTGCAGGAATTGCAGTTGGTCATCAGCCGGGTCACGTGCGCCGCCAGCTCCTTCGGCATCACGCCGTAGCCGAGGCGCCACCCCGTCATCGCGTAGGTCTTCGAGTGTCCGTCGAGGATGATCGTCTTCTCCGCCATTCCCGGCACCGAGGCGATCGAGTGGTGCCGCCCCTCGTAGAGGATCTCGGAGTAGACCTCGTCGGTCAGGACCCAGAGCTTGCGATCCTTCAGAATCTCCCCGATCTTCTCCAGATCCTCGCGCGAGAGCACTCCTCCGGTCGGATTCTGCGGGGAGTTGAGGATCACGAACCGTGTCTTGTCGTTGACGAGCGAGGCGAACTCGTCGAGGTCGAAGGTGAAGTCGCGGTCCTCTTGCAGGCGCAGCGGGACCGGCTTCGCTCCGAGGAAGTTCACCACCGACTCGTAGATCGGAAAACCGGGATTCGGATAGATCACCTCGTCTCCTTCGTCGACGCAGGCGAGCATCCCGAAGAACATGATCGGCTTCGCTCCGGGGGTGACGACCACGTTGTCGGCGGTCGCCTGGATTCCCCGCTTCGACGAGACGACCCGCGCGATCGCCTCGCGCACGTCCGGCTGCCCGGCCGAGGGCCCGTAGTGCGTGAATCCGGCGTTCAGCGCCTCGATCGCGGCGTCCTTGATGAAACGGGGGGTGTCGAAATCGGGCTCCCCGATCTCGAGATGGACCACGTCCCTTCCCTGGCGCTCCAGCTCCTTCGCTCGGGCGAGCACCTCGAACGCCGTCTCCGTGCCCAGACGTGAGATCTTCTCGGCAAACATCGCTCCTCCTCCCTCCTGGCCCCACGCCAACCACGGCGATTCTACCGCACGGGACCCCCCGATTCCGAGGACTTCCCGGCCCGGATCCACCAGCGGTCCTCGTCGGGCCGATCCCTCATCGCCAGCGCCCGCAGCGCTTCGGCGGCCTCGCGATCGCCCGGCTCTTCCCGCAGGATTCGATCGGTCCGGTCTCCGTAGATCCGCAAGTACCGCAGGACCAGAACCGCCTCCGGGTCCTCGATGGGGCGCAGTCCGGTCCCCGGGACGTCGTCCCCCGTACGCCAGGCGGCGAGGACCGCCTCGACCCGGTCCGGATCCCAGGCGTCGGAGCCACGGGGAAGGCGCGTGTACATCCAGGGACGCCCCTCCCGCAGGAGGAAGAACGAGACCTCGCTCGGGTCCCCTTCGCAGAGGACGAAACCGGCGTCGGACTCGGACGCTCCGGAAGGCGCCGGGTCGAGCGTGATCTCGATCTGCCGGTTGTGCGGGGGACGGAGTCGGCGGATCGACTCCGCCTCGATCAGCAGCGCTTCCAGCTCCGAGGGGGTCGTCTCCCATCGCAGATCGCGCACCTCGGAGAGCAGGCGCGCGCGGCGGGCGTGCTCCGGCGCGAGGGGACGGAAGTACTCGGAGACCCGCCGCCGCAGGTTCCGCGACTTGCCGACGTAGAGGATCCGATCCCCGTCTCCGAGGAAGCGGTAGACTCCGGGTCGCTCGGGAAGCGCGACGACCTCGTGCGACCCGAAACGGAACCGGGAGAAGTCGACCGGCTCCCCCGGTCGGGTCCGCGCGATCCAGGCCTCCAGGTCCGTGAGCGTCTCGCTTCCGATCCGTTCGAGGATCTCGTCCAGGCAGCGACGGCAGGCGTGGAGCCTCTCCTCCGGCGGGGCGACCGCGTCGCGGCCGGCCTCCTCGGGGACCGGGAGATCCAGCAGCGCGAGCAGGATCCCCAGATCGATCATCCTTTCGGAAACGGCGGGGATCCCGTGGGTCCGCTCCAGCCGGTGGAGCTGGCGCCGCGCGGGTCCGGCGACGAGGCCGACCGGGAGACGTTCCCGGAGCAGCGTCCCGGCCACCTCCAGCCCCTCTCCTTCCGGACCGATCGGGACGGTCTCGCCGGCGGCGGCGCGCCCGGCGTCGTACGCCTGCAGGAAGAGCGGCGCCGGACCGCCGGGCGAGCGAGCCCGTCCCGCGTCGACGAGGAGGAACGTTCTGCGTTCGAGCGCCGGTTCGTCGTTCCGCTCCACCGCGGTCCAGCCGTCCTCCCCGCGGGCGAAGCGCCGGTCACGCCCCAGGATCGCGCCGACCAGCGATTCCGCCCGCTCCGGATCGGAGACGATCCGGAGGGCGGAGC
>WJJW01000034.1 GCA_014729455.1 Candidatus Eiseniibacteriota bacterium | reverse complement strand
TGCTGGATCTGTTGGTGCGCCACTCGGGGAGCAACCACAAGCGGGAGACGATCGCGTTTTCGAAGAGGCGGCAGGCGGCGGCCGAGCGGCTGGCGATCTTCCAGGTCTGGCGCAACTACATGAAATCGTTCTCGGAGCGCAAGCAGGATGCGACGCCGGCGCAGCGGTTGAGCCTCCGGGAGGGCAAGCTGACGGTGAAGGAACTGCTGGGAAGGCGGCTGTTTCCGGCCCGGGTACGGCTGCCCGAGCGGCTCATGCGCTACTACCGACGGGAGGTGAAGACGCGGCAGGTCGCCAACGGGCGGCGGCACAAGCTGCTCTACGCGTTCTAGGACAACGAGGGGGATTCGCTCAACCGACGATCCCCCTCGATCTTGCATCTCCGGAGCTGCAATCTTCGAAACACAACCTACCTCAAGAGAATCACCTTCCGCCACGCCGACTGTCCGTCGATCTGAACACGCACGAAGTAGACCCCTTGGGCGAGCGGCGCTCCCCCCGCATCCAGCCCGTCCCATTCGAGGTAATGGTCCCCCTTGGTCAGGGTCCGGTCGCAGAGCCGACGCACCCGGCGACCCGTCGTCTCGTGAATCGACACGGTGACCGAGGCTGGATCCTCCAGCCGGAATCCGATCGTCGACTCCGCTCCCATTGGATTCGGGGCGATGCGGAGCGATTGCGTGCCGATCAGCGGAAGCTGCTCCTCGACATCCGTCGGGTCCTGGTAGAGGAGATCGAAGTCGACCGCCTGCATGGTCTCCCCCGGATTGACCTGGATCAGGGTCGCCTCCGTGAAGGTCTCGACGTGGTCGTAGTACTGGATTCCGTACGAATAGAGATCCGTGGGATCGGCCCTGAGGACGAATCGGGAGAACGGGACCGGTCCGATGCGAAAGCCGCCGGACGCGTCGGTGACGGCCGGCAGGATCCCGATGAAGTCCCCGCCCCAGTGGTAGAGATCCATGTCGACCAGATCCAGCGGCTGCCCCGTATCCTCGGCCCACACCGTTCCTTCGATCCATCCGCCCTGTTCGAGCCTGAAGTTGACGTACGGCGTCTCGCTTCCCGCGACCACATCGATCAGCGTCGCGTAGGCCGGGACCACTGCATTGGGGTAAAACTCATAGGCGAGCTCGAGGTCCTCCACGCCATTGCAGCGCAGGTAGTAGCTTCCGGTCGGCAGGGCACCGACGAGGAAGGTCCCATCCTCTTCCGTATTCCCGCCCGCCCCCACGAGGACCGAACGGTCGATGTCGAAGAAAGTCAGGTGGACATCGGAGACGGGAAGGTCGGTCACACCGCTGATCACCGTGCCGGAGACCGTTCCACCCCGCGGCAGGTTGATGTCGATCGATGGCGTCGTCTGCTGCACGCCGACCTGGACGAGCGTGGCGGCGTCTCGGTCGAAGACGTCCCCGTAGTAGGTGTCCACAAAGTATCGGTACGGCATCGGATCGGCTCGAACGTAGTAGGATCCGGCGCTGAGAGGACCGACGGTGTAGAAGCCGAGGGAGTCGGCGTTATCGTGGACCAGCCCGATGAAATCACCCTCTTCGGTATAGACGTCCATATCGACGAGCGGGATCGGGCTGCCATCGTGCTGGCTCCGAATCGTCCCGGTGACCTTGCCGCCCAGACTCAGACTGAAGTCGACGTTCCCGACGTCCTCGGTTCCGGAGACGGTGACCGGATCCGCAGTCGACAGGGAGCGCTTGGCATCGTAATACATGGGCACGAACCAGGAGGTATCCGGGGGATCGGCATGCACGTAGAACGATCCCGGCGGGTAGCAGCCCACTCGATAGAAGCCGTCGGAATCCGTTCGGGCGCTCGTGCTCGAGATGAACGAGCGATCCCATGCGTAGACGTCGAGGTCGATGTCCGGCAAGGGAGCCCCGTTTCCCGCGTCGGTCACCCACCCGGAGATCGTTCCCCCCGGCTCCAGGGAGAAGTCGATGTTCTCCGTTCCGGTCTCGGTGACGGTGATCGGAGTCGCCTCGGCCTTGAGAAACACCCCGGGGTGGAATTCGTCGACGAACCCGTCGCTCAGAGATGGATCGGCGCGCAGGTAGTATTCTCCCGCGGTCAACCCGTCGAACTCGTAGTAGCCATCGACGTTGGTGGTGGCATCCATCCCCAGGATCAGATCGAAGTCGGAATCGAAGAGGTCCAGGTCGATCGCCTCGAGCGGCAGAGCGGTGTTCGCATCCCGCACGAATCCAGAGATCCTTCCGGCGTCTGCGGTGGTGATTGCTCCGGCAACGGCAACCAGGACGCAGGCTGCAACGACGAGAATCCGCCGGGGGTTGAGGCCGAATTGATGGATCGGCGAGAACGTCATGATCCCTCCCTCATGTCTTGCCTTGGTGCTCGGGGTCGACGGAGGGAAGACCAGACGCCAGGTCTGGAATTGGACCTCTCACCGGAGGCCACCCGTCGTCGGCGCCTCCTGTCACCAGGAAGCACCAACGAATATGATAGCGGATCGTGGCTGCTGCCGTCTACTGCGTGAACCCCGCGAACGTCGTATCGCCCGCCGCGTCGACGAGCCCGACCGTGTAGCTCTGTCCGGCCACGAGCTGACTCGGCTGGCCCATCATCGGGGGATAGACCTGTCGCCAGCCGTCCGGCATCCCCGCGTAGGTCACCGGCCCGGTGAACCCGGCGATCCCGTCGGCGACGATGCCCCACTCGAGCACACCCCCCCTCGGGTCTCCATCGAAGAGGACCAGGCCGAACATCGGGTCGTTCGGTACCCAGGAGAACGAGGGGAGCATGCCCGGCATGACCGTCAGGACCAGGTCCTGCTCGAGCTGCAACGCGGCCGTCCCGATCTCGCCGAGGGCTTGCGCCCGGATCGTCACCGCACCGGCGACGGTCCCCGCCGTGATCGTGCTGGTGGCCTGGCCGTCCACCGTCTCGACCTCCGGCGGGGTGAAGGAGACACGCCCGGGGGGATCGACGGAGAACTCCACCTCGGTCCCGTTCGGACACGGATCGCTGGCCTGGTTCTCGACCCAAGCCGTGACCGTCGTCGTGCCGGCGCCGTCGGCGTCCAGCTCGCTGTCGACGAGAGCGACCGTCACGGTCCACTGGTCCTCGGGCTCGTCCGCACCGGGCCGCACGATCTCCGCGTCCCCCGGCAGGACCGTCGCCACGAAGCTGCCCGGCATGGCGAGCTCCCCTTGGATGGGCCAGGCCTGCTCGCCGAGATCGACGGTGAGCAAGAGACCCTCCTCGGATCCCCACGGGGCCGTTTCCGGGCCCGGGATCGTGTGCGCCGTTTCGGATCCCGAAAGCTCGACCGCGTAGAACGGCAGGTCCGCCTCGCCGTCCTCCGGCCAGACTTCCACGAACACGTGCGCGGGGACGTCCCCGTCGTACCGCCACGCGATTTCGAGCGGATCTCCCGGAACGAACCGTCCCTCGTTCTCCGGGTCGGTGATCTCGACCCAGGTGTAGGCCGGCGCGACGAAGGTGCAGCCGGCACTCCGCTCCCCGAGCGTCACCGAGATCGTGTAGCTCTCCCCCGTCGTGTAACCGAAGTTCCGCTTCAAGAACAGCGCATCGTCGTGCGTGCTCGCCGTCGCCAGCATCGGGATCGTCTCGCCGTTCACCGTCCAGACGCTCTCACGCGCCGAGGGATCGGCCTCCTCGATCCGGCCCGTGTAGGCGCTGAACGTTCCGTCGGCGATCAGCGCGCTGCCGAAGTACGCCTCCAGAAGATAGGTCCCCGCCGACTCTTCCGGGATCGTGCCCCCCGATTCCGACGAATCATCGCTCGAGCAGCCGGCTAGAAC
>WJJW01000276.1 GCA_014729455.1 Candidatus Eiseniibacteriota bacterium | reverse complement strand
GGCCGGCCTCCAGACCGAGCGCGCCGGCGAGCGCCGGGGAGAGACCGGGCTTCGCCTCGTAGAGGACCAAGTCCGCGTCGTGGTCGAGCACGCCGGTCGCGGGGTCGTAGGCGCCCGACTCGTAGACGACTTGATCCGCATCGTCGCGGGCGACCACGTGGACCCAGATCCGCCGTCCTTCGGGATACCCGGTCGGCAGCTTGTGGCCCGTCCGGTTGAGGATCGTCAGATCCGCGCGGATCGCGCCGTTGTCTCCGGTGAGCGCCAGGTCGAGCGACGCCGCCTTCTCCAGCATCGAGACCGCGCGAGCGCTGGCCGCGGCGAGCGCGGCCGGATCGACCTCGCCGGGGAAGACCTGGTCCAGGATGGTCGGCACCCAGGAGTTGCCGCCGGTCAGGTCGTGCAACGGCAGATCGGCCCGCACCGGTGCATCGGGATCGTCGCAACCGGTTCCCTCCACGTCGCGCATGTGGCAGTCCTGACAGGTCGCGACGATCCCATCCGGCTTGTTGCCGGCGAACTCCGGAGCGTAGATCCCGGCGGGGAAGTCGCTGTGCAGCCACTCGCTGTAGGTCCGTTCGACCGGGAGCAGCTCCTCGGAGGTGATCGTCTCGGCCTCCTCGTCGAGGGGACCGGCCTCGTAGTCTCCCTCGCCGACCTTGTGGAACACCGGGTTGGAGACGTCATGGCAGGTGCCGCAGAACTCCGCGGATTGATGGAACGGGGATTCGAGGAAGGGATGCGGAGCGGCCGCATCGCCGAACGGGCCGCGCCGGTCGAGCCGCCAGTCGACGACCTGCATCCCGTTGGAGAATCCGTCGGGAAGGCCGTCGAGAGCGGCGAGGACCTCCTGGTCCTGGGGCGGGCTGACCCCCTCCTCGTAGACCGGGTCGACCATGCGGTGGCAGAAGTCGCAGGAGACCGCGTCGCGGTCGATCGCGGTGATCTGTCCACCGTCGGTCGGCGTGCTCCGCCCCGACAGCCAGCCCATCGGCGTGTGGCAGCGGAGGCAGAGATCTCCGGAGGAGGAGGCGTCCTGCTCGGCGACGATCAGGGTCGCGATGAACAGAGGATCCCGCATCGCCTGTCCCATCATGCTGCCCTGCCAGTTGAAGACCGGCTCGACCGCCGGATCGTATCCGCCGTGGCAGTCGCTGCAGGCCGTATGATCCTCGAATCGCCCGGCGTCGAACGGCTGGGAGCCGGGCTGCTCGAAGTCCCTTAGCGTCGTGGGGACGAGCGCGCCGGGTTCGAGAAGGATCGTGAAGTCGCCGTCGCTGACGTCCTCCCCTTCGTTGGAGACGGCGTCGCGCGCGACCCCGCGCACGCGGGCGGCCGCGGTCGGCGTGTTGAGCACGAACCACTCGTGGGAGCCGGTGTTCGCGAGGCCGCGGGCGATCATCGTCCACTCCTCGTCGGCCTCGTCCCGGTAGAACAGGTCGACGGCCGTCACCTCGACGTTGTCGGTCGCGTTCCACTGAATCGTGTACGGCGATCCCCCCTCCCACGACTCCCCTCCGTTCGGAACGAGAATCGTGATCTGCGGCGGTTCGACGTCTCCCTCGGATGTCGGGACGAGGTAGGCGAGGATGTCGTTCGGATCGACGCCAGAGACCTGGTCGACGTTGTCGGGGGTCAATCCGGAAAACGTCGGGGTGTTCGTGTAGTTGACCGTGTCGGTGATCTCCACGAGCTCGGAATAGCCGTCTCCGTCGGAGTCCCCGTTCTCGATCGCGTGCATCGCCTGCTGGCGCCCCTGGTCGTTGTTCGGGTAGTTGGGGATCTCCGCCTCGACGGCGAGGCCGTACGGGTTGCGCTCCCCACCCCCGGTGAAGTCGTAGTGGCAGACTCCGCAATGCCCCGAAATGCTGGGGAGGTCGTCGAGACGGCTCCCCTCGGCGGACGGATAGGCGTTGAAGAACGACGTGCGGATCGGATTCCGGGCGGTCGCATCCTCGACCCCGGTAGCGGCGAGAGCGACCAGAACGGCGAACACCTGCGCCGAGAATTGCGCACACGCACTTCGACTCATGAGGCACCTCCCTGCGGCCGGACCGGACGGGCTTCGCCCCCCTTTCAGCCTAACAGGTCGGAATCGCGCAACTGGCTGATACACCAGCAAGTTGCGCGATTCTTATGAGGTAAAGTGGAGGATCTGATCCTTGACCGGGGAGGACGAGTTTCTATCGGTCGAGCAGCAGCAGGGGACTCGCGTCGGGCCGGTTTCGTGCATCCCCTTCCAAACGCAGGAAATAGACGCCCGCTGAGACCGGCCGTCCCGCCCGGTCCCGCCCGTTCCAGACGAGGAGCCCGGGCTCTCCGCCGCCGGTGGCCAGCCGGGCCACCTTCCGTCCACGGACGTCGAGGATCCACGCACCGCCGGGAGCCCTCCCGGCTTCTCCGGCGCGACGGAAGCGGATCGGCTCGCCGGATACGGACGGGTTCGGGAAGGCCTTCCACTCACTCCCGGTTTCGGCCGGCGGCCAGGCCTCCACGGATGCCGCCTTCGGAGCGTGGAGCCAGGTCTCGTAAGCGTCGAGCCGGCCCGTGCCGAGCCGACCGGCATACTCCTCGTTGCCGGGGATGTCGTCGATCTCGAGCACGCCGAGCCGCACGGTCTCGCGGATGTCCTCCGGCGGCAGACCCGGATGGAGCGAGAGGATCAGCGCGCACTGGCCGCTCACGAACGCCGTGGAGAAGGAGGTTCCCGCACCGATGGCGTACTCGCCGTCGTGGTAAGGGGCCCGGACCCCGACTCCCGGAGCGGAGATCTCCACCTCCTGGTGCCAGTTCGAGAATTCGGCCTTCACGTCGCAGGAATCGAGCGCCGCGATGGAGAGCACCTGGTTCTCGCTCGCCGGGAAGAACTGCGGATTCTCGACTCCGTCGTTTCCCGCCGCCGAGGTCATCATGACGGCGCGATCTTCGGCCCGCAGGATCTCGTGGCGGAGAACCATCGCGTGATGGCGCAATCCGAGGCTGAGGTTGATGATCTGCGCCCCCTGTTCGACCGCGTGCCGGATCCCCTTCGCAACGTTGAAGGTCCGCCCCAGCCCCTCGTCGTCGAGGACGCGAATCGGAAGGATCCGGGCGTTGGGCGCGACGAGCCGGACGATCCCCGCGATCATCGTGCCGTGGCCGGCCCCTTCGTCGACTTGACCATCGCCGTCGTTGTCGACTCCGTCGGCCTCGTCGGTCGGGTCTGGATCATCGTCGACGAAGTCGTAGCCGCCGGGGGCGACCACTCCGGCCAGCGCCGGGTGATCGGCCGAAACCCCGGTGTCGATCACGGCCACCAGGACGCCGTCCCCCTGGACGTGCCGGTGCGCGTCGGCAAGACGGAGGCGCGCGGCGATCCCTTGATCGAGAAAGTCCTCGATCGTCCCTCCGACCGCGCTGACGACCATCTGGCGTGACGACTCGGGAGTCTCCCCTTCCCAAGCCAGCTCCGCCTCGACGATGTCCGGATCGTCTTCGAGCAGCTCCTCGAGCGTGTCCTCGCTCCAGCCTTCGGGAAGGTCGAGGAGATACAACGGCGGCAGGGAGTCGATCGTCGTGGTTCCGTAGCGCTGGTTGATCGAATCAATCGAGGCGTCGGAGAGAATCTGGACGTGGAGGACCTGGTGCTCGTAATCGTCCTCATCCTCGGCGACGGCGGACGACACGAGAAGGAGGCAAGAGAGCGTGCACACGACTCCGGCGAGCATCGGAAGTCTCCGGTGAATGCGACCCACGCTGTCCGCTCCGAACCCCAAGAAGCAGCCCTCCAACTCAGTTGTCGTACGGGATTATAGCAGATCGCAAGCGGTGGTCAAACGCCTCCGAGAAGGGCGAACGGCGCCCAGGCCCAGGGATGGCGCCAGGTTCGACGCGCCTCGCACATGGCCCCGCGCAGCGCCGCCGGTGTCTCCTCCCCCGCCGCGAGGCCGCCGTAGAATCGATCCACCAGATCGAGCGTCGGACCTTCATGGATCGGCCAGAGGCTTGCGATGACCGAGGTTGCTCCGGCGCGGAGAAATCCCCGCGCCAGTCCGATCCACTCATCGCCGACCGGCGTTTCCCCCCGCCCGGAGGAGCAAGCCGACAGCACGACCAGAGACCCGGGGAGCCGCATCGACCCGATGTCCTGGACGAAGAACGGGCCGTCGGCCAGTTCGAGGTACGAGAAGGCGGGGTTATCGCTCCGAAGCGCACCATGTGCGGCCAGATGGAGGATCCGGGCCCCGGCCGCGGCCGCGGTGACCCGTTCGCGCGTGGCCGCCGGATCGGTTTCGACCCGATGGGTCGACAGCCGCTGCGCGACGAGATCGAGCTCCCGTGCCACCCCCGGGAGGCGCGGGGAGGCGACCCCTCCCGCCCACGCGGTCCCTCCTCCTCGCCGGCGGCGCGGGGGGAGCATCGACAGGACCTGTCCGCTCGGGATCGTGGCGACCTCGGATCTCTCGATCAGATAGCCATCCCCGTTGCGGAGCGCGTGCATCGGGATCCGGTGGATCGGGCCGTGCGGGGAGAGGATCCATCGGTCGACGCGGGATCCGGCCGCTTCCTCGATCGGCCGCCACAGCAGATCGTAGAGCTGCGCGAGGATCCGATCGGTTCCCGCCGCGAGTCCGGCCATGCGCTCTGCCGTCGCCGAGATCCCGCCGGTGGATCCGGCGAGCGCGGCGGCGTCCCACTGCAGATCGAGCCGGCGTGCGAGCCGCTCGACCCGTCTGCCGGTATCGGACGGCAAGGTCCGGACGAACGAGCCGGATCGGGTGATCCCGAGCGCCAGGCAAAAGCCGGGTCCGACGTAGTAGTCGAGAAACCCCCCGCCCTCGGGCAGACGCTCGATGATCGCGGATTTCAAGGCGCCCGCATCGGGGATCGGTCCTGTTCCCCCTCCCGGACCGGCGGATCGTTCCTCTCTCTCGCGCAGGGCGCGGCTCCACTCTTCCTCCACCTTCCGGAGCTCGCGACGGAGCTCCGGAAGGTGCCGGCGCTCGGCGGAGGTGCCCAGCTCGAGTCGGGAGAGGCGGCCGTGGAGCCAGGCGAGGCGGCGCCGAAGCTCCGTCACTCTCTCCCCCGCCTCTTCGGTGCCGAGAAGCTCCGCGGGCAGGCGCCACCGATCGCGGAAGCTCTGCGCCTTCGAGCGTTCGATCCACTCGAGAAGCCGGTCGAACGACGGACGGGTGCGACGGGTCTCCAGGTCGAGGAGCCGATCGTACAGGTGGGTCTTGCCCTGCAGGAACGCGATCTTCGAGTCCTCGGTCGGGATCCGGACCCGCACATCCTCGAGCAGATCGACGGCGCGACGGTACGTGGATGCGGCGCGACCGGGGCGGTCCCGCTTCTCCTCTTCCTGCCCGATCGCTTCGAGGAGCCGGTAGGCCGTCATCGGGTAGATCCTTCGGGGGACGCGTCGGAGCATCCGCCGCAGCGAGTCGATCCTCTCGCGGGGCGGCTCCGGCGCGAGTCGCCCCAAGAGGAGCGCGGCGGCCGCCTCCCAGCGGACGAGCCGCAACCCGGCGAAGGTCTCCAGCGCGCTCCGGGCCTTGGGAATCGCCTCGTCGAAGCTCCGGCCGCGTTCCGCCAGGGATTCCACCTCGATCATCTCCGCCCAGGCGATCCGCACCGCGTTGGATTCCTGCTCGAACAGGCGCTGGGCGCGGCGGATCGCAGAGAGCGCCGACCGTGGACGACGCAATGCCATCCGGGAGAGCCCCACCTGGCTGGCCGCCAGCGCCCGGTCGTAGACCATCCCCTCCTTCGCAAACAGAGGCTCCGCCTCTCCGGCCAGGCGGAGCGCGTCTCCATCGAGGTTGAGCTGGTGATAGATCTCCGACCGGTTCAGCAGACAAGCGGCGAGGAAGGACGGGTGCTCGGTCCGGCGGAAGTACGCTTCGGCCCGGCCGAGTTCTTGCAGTGCGACGGCGTAGTCCGCCCGCTGCGAGTGGACGTAGGCCGCATTCATCCGCACCTGCGCGCTGAGCAGCGCATGGCCATCATCCTCGCACTCCTCGAGAAGCCGATCGAAGAGATCCAGTGCTTCCCGGTCCCGCTCGAGCTGGCTGAGCGCCACTCCCCGGTTGATCTCCAGGCCGACGACCAGCGGATCGCGTGTCCCCTGCCGCGCGAACAGCGCCGCCGCCCGCTCGTACTCCCGCAGAGCGGAGTGATAACTCTCGCGCTGGAAGTGGACGTTGCCGAGGTTCATCGCCAGCTTCGCGAGGTAGGGGTCGTCCCCAGCGGCCTCGAGGAGCCGCCGTGCCTCTTCCGCTGCGGCCTCCGATTCCGTGTACCGGCCGAGGAGTGCGAGCAGGTGGGTCCTTCCGACCAGGAGCTGGCCCAGGGCGCCGTTCTCGCCGGCGCCTCTCCAGACGGCCGAAGCGGCCTCGTAGTGCGGTTCCGCCTCGCGCGGGCGGCCCCCGAGCCAGAGAGCCTCGCCCATCGCTCGGTGACCCCATCCGAGCGACACCGGATCTCCGGAGAGCTCGCCCAGCGCGAGGGCGATCTGCGCGATCCGTCGAGCCCGAACCGCGTCGACATGGTAGAAGCGACCCGCTTCCCCTCGGATCGCCTCCACCAATGAAGGAGCCGGCTTGACCCGCCCCTCCTCAACTATCCGCCGGACCTCGGCCGGCGAGAGCTCGATCAGATCCTCGAGCTCCAAGGCCCGGGGTTTACTCACGCATCATCGTCCCCTTCGATCTGAAGCGGATCGGTCCGAAACAGGCCCCCCGGCGATTCGATCCGGATCTGCATCGGCCCGGGCGCAATCGATGGGAAGAGGAAGTCCCCCCCTTCGGAGATTCTCTTGCGCGCGATCTCCTCCCCCTGGCCGCCGGCGCGTTCCAGAGTGACCCGCGCACCCGGATCGACGACACCCGAGGCCGGGGCGAAGAGACCCGTCACGCGATAGGCGCCCCCACGCGCCTGACGGATCTGCAGGTGCAGGCTCGCCTGCGGGGCTTCGAACAGGAGCCGCCGCGTGTCGGGATCGGCGGCCGCCCGGATCCCCTGCAGAGCCGGTGAATCGAGGCTGTCCACCACCAGCGCGAGTCGGATCGCCTCGACCGCCCTCCGGACCGACGCTCCGATTCCCTGCCGGCTTCGGCTCCGGCTTCGCTCGGCCTCCAAGAGTCGGATCCGGTCCATGGCCAACTGGAGGAACTCCTCCGGAGCCTTCTCGAGCGGGTCGGCCTCCAGAGAGCGGAGCACCTCCCGGTACTGCTCGATCCTCCGCAGGCATCGGCCGCATCCTTGACGAAGATGCGCCTCCGTCTCCGAACCGCTCGAGGCCGCGGAACCACGACTGCAGTACTCCAGAAGAAGCTCGTCGTTCGGGTGTCTCACGGGCATGCTTTCCTCCGAGTGCGGGCGCCCCGATCATCGGCTCCGTCCGCTTCATCCGAGGAGTCGCCGGCCTGCCTCCTCTGATACGACCGACGTTCGTCCACCGGCCCGAACCCCCTTCCCATCAATCGATCCATCCCTTGTCCGAGAACAGCTTCCGGAGCTTCTCGAGGCAGCGGGCCCGGGTCGGACCGATGCTCCCGACCGGGATCCCGAGCTGCCGGGAGATGTCCCGGTAGTCGGGAGCAGGATCCCGGTAGAACAGCAGCTCCAGGAGAGTCCGGCACCGTTGCGGGAGGATGAGATAGGCCTCCCGGACATGCTGCGCCCTCTCCAGATCGATGCTGTCTTCCGTTCCCGGCTGCTTCCGATCGACTCCTCCCTCGTCCGGGATGGTGTCGAACCAGCCCGGATCCACCGATTCGAGCCCATGTCCCCGGGCCCGGATGCTCGCCCGGACCCGGTTGATCCCCTCCCGGTACGCGATCTGGATGATCCATGAAATGATCTTCTGCGGTTCTCGGAGCAGGGGAAGGTTGCGGTGGATCGAGACGATCGTGTCCTGGTAGGCGTCCTCCAGGTCGGCCCCCCCCAGGCCCGCCTTCCGCCGGAGGGTGGCGTAGATCAGGTCGCCATAGCGGCGGAGGAATTCGGCCCAGGCCTCATCGTACCCGGCGAGGCAGTGGCGGACGAGGTCCGCAGCGTCCCACCGCGGCCCGCCCCCGCCCGGGTCGACCTGAAGTCCGCTCACCGACTTCGCCCCCTTCCGAGCCCGTTTGGACATGCGGTCGAGGTTAGCACAGCCATGCGACCTCCCATTTACGAGATCTTCATCGGTATCAAACCGAACCTTCATCCGACCTAACCGTGGGAGGGCACACGAAAACTGCAGAGGTCGAATTCCATGGGCCGGAACCGGGCATTTCGCATCTTGATGTACTCTCACGACACGTACGGGCTCGGTCATCTGACGCGGACCCTGCGGATTGCACGCGCCGTGCGGCGACGCTGGGAGCACGTCTCGATCCTGATCCTGTCGGGATCTCCGATCGCTCCCTACATGCCGCTTCCGGAGAACACCGACCTCGTGAAGCTCCCATCCGTCGTCAAGGCGGGCCAGGACTGGTACAAGCCGCGCGACCTGCGCGTGACCTTCCGTCGGATCAAGAAGATCCGGCGCGAGCTGATCCGGAGCGCGGCGGAGTGCTTCCGACCCGACGTGTTCATGGTCGACAACGTGCCGCTCGGGATGAAGGCGGAGATCCTGCCGACCCTGCGCCATCTCCACGCCCGGGGGCAGCGGACCCGGATCGTTCTCAACCTGCGGGACATCCTGGATGATCCGCAGGTCATCCGCGACGCGTGGGCCCGCGACGGAGTCCCGGAGCTCCTCGAGACCGTCTACGACAGGGTCTTCGTCCTCGGAGACCCTCGGTTCTTCGACGCCCGGGAGGCGTACGGACTTCCCCGCGACAAGGCGCGTCAGCTCGGCTACGCCTGCCCGGGCTTGGATCGACATCCCTCTCCCGAGCCTCCCGTCGGTGGTCCCCCGCGCGTTCTGGTGACCGCGGGTGGAGGGGGGGATGGCGCTGAGCTCCTCCTCCGCGCGATCGAAGGCCTGGGTCCGCTGACGCACACGAATGGCCGCGGCGCTCCGGACCTGCGCGTCGAGATCGTGACCGGACCATTGATGGATCCCAGGTTGCGCACCCGCATCGTCGATCGCTCCATCCCGACCGGGATCGAGGTCTTCGAGTTCGTTCCGGACCTTCCCGATCGGATGGCTCGGTCCCACCTCGTCGTCACCATGGGCGGATACAACACCTGCTGCGAGCTGCTCTCCCACGCCCGCCGCGGCCTGATCCTTCCGCGGGTCGCACCACGCGTCGAGCAGTTCCTCCGCGCCGAGGCCTTCGAGAGCCATGACCTCTCCCGCACGCTCCCCCTCGAAGCAGGGCCGAACCGGATCCGCGCGGCCGTCCTGGAGATGCTCGATTCCGGACCTGCGATCCACGACGGGGAGCTGCCGCGGCGAGACGGCCTCGTCAACTTGACCGAAGAGCTGGCGCACCTCTGTCCCGAGCTAGAGGGATGTTCTCGACCCAACCCACTCGGGGACCCCGCACCGAGTCCCGGCACCGCCGACCGACCGGCCATCTCCTTCTGGCCAGGTACTCGCGCTCCCCTCAGCCGGCCGTTGCAGTGAGGTCCCGCATGCTCCTTCCCCGAACCACCGCGGTCGTGCTGTTCCTGTCCCTCTCCCCCCTCCTGACGGGGATTGCGGGAGCGGACGAGGATCGCCCGGCGCTGGTGCCGGAATCCTATGGAGGGAGCTTCTCGGTCGGGTACGACACGAACCTGTTGGGAGCCTCCCGTGCGGAGGAGGACGCCTTCGACGCGGGGGACCCGGAGTACTGGTTCGTCGTCGACCGGATGGACGACTGGGTGCTCGGCCTCGAGCTCTGGGGGGAGTGGGAGTTTCCCTCGTTCACCGAGGAGGTCAAAGTCGAGCTCGCCTACGAAAGGGCCCAGGCGGCCCACGACGGGATCCTCGGCTACGACCATTTCGAGATCGAGCTCAAACAGAAGCTCCCGGACCGATCCCGGATCGAGCTCTCGATCGAACATACCCCGCAGGTCTACCTGCGCCACCGCGTCGACAAGGACGCGCTGCCCGGGGAGCCGCGCTTCCGCCCCGAGGCCGTGCGCACGACGGAGATCGAAGTCGGCTACCGTCGGAATCTGCTGGGGACGCAGGCGACCCCCTACTTCGCCTATGAGGAGGAGGACCGGAACCGTTGGTTCGACGAACGCGACGAGAAGAACTTGATCGGCGGATTCGATCTCGCGTTTTCTGTCGGTGCGTCGAACCGCTTGACGACGATCTATGAGATCAATCGAAGCCGTTCCCGCAACGTTCCCGATCTCGGGAGCGATCGCTCCTACGACCAGCACGTCTTCGCAGTGAGATGGAACCTGTCGAACGCGCGGCCCATTCCCTGGATCGAGCTGGAGGCGGGGACGCAATGGAAGCGGAGAACCTACACCACGGACGATCCCGAGGACGAGAGCCGGTATCGGCGCCGCGACTGGCTCTTCTCCTGGAACCTCGAAGTCACCGCGGAGGTCGCTCGCATCTCCCCCTTCGTCGGCCTGCACGGGTCCGGACGGTTCGTCGATCTGCCCACCGGGGCGACGGCGTCGGACGAGGAGGGGGAGTCCGAGGACCTGCTGATACGAACCGGAGTCAAATGGGAGAGAGGAAGCTGATGAATCGACATCTGAAGACCGCTGCAACCGGCCTCGTGACGGCGCTGCTCCTGGCGCCCGTCCTGACGGGCCTCGCCACCGCTTCGCTCGACCCGGGCCCCTGGCCGATGTTCCATCGCGACGCGGCACACACCGGTTTCACGGACCTGCACGTGTCCGACACCTCGGCGCTCTCCTGGACCGCGCCGTTGAGCGATTCGGTCGAGTACTCCTCTCCGGTCGTCAACATCCACGGAAGGATCCTGATCGGCGACGTCGGCAAGGAGATCTGGTCGTTCGACCTGACGGGCACGGCGAGGTGGAACTACCACACGGGAGGAAACCTCCGCTACGGCACGCCGGCGGTGGGCGACGACCAGACGGTCTACGTCGGTTCGGCGGACGGGAACCTGTATGCCCTGTGGCCATCCGGCACCCTGCGCTGGACCGCGACGACGGGCGGAGCCGTGAAGACCGCCCCGGCGATCGCGGAGGACGGGACCATCTACGTCGGTTCGGACGACGGCAAGCTCTACGCGATCCGGCCGGAGGACGGATCGATCGCCTGGACCTACGCGGCGAACGACACGATCCGCTCCTCGCCCGCGGTCGGACCCGACGGAACGATCTACTTCGGCAGCAACGACGGCTTCCTCCGCGCCGTCTTTCCGACGGGCTCGTTGCGCTGGGAAGGGGCCACCGGGGGCCCGATCAAGGGGGCGCCCGCGATCTACCGGGAGCGGGTGATGGTCGGCTCCGGCGACGGATTCCTCTACTGCATCGATCGTCGGACCGGCGACCTCATCTGGGCGACCTACACGGGGAACAACATCCGCTCCTCCCCGGCGGTCGGGATCACCGGGAAGATCTACGTCGGAGTCGGCGACGACATCATGTGCTTCCACGACGACGACGGAGAGCCGTGCTTCGACTTCCCGACGGGCGGCCAGGTCCGCTCGTCCCCGGCGGTGACGGCGGGAGACGATTCGGTGGACGTGGTGATCTGCGGGTCCGACGACGGGACCCTCTACGCGGTGCGGGACGGAGATCTCCTCTGGAGCGCAACGATCGGCGCGCCGATCCGCTCCTCCCCGGCGATCGGTCTGGGCGGTTTCGTCTACGTGGGAGCGACGGACGGAATCCTCTACGCGTTCGGGGAGCTCGATCCCGCCGCGGTCGATCCGCTCCCGCCTCGGTCGGCGACCCGCATCTCCCTGGCTCCGAACCCGGCACGGGCCGATGACGTCGTGCGGATCGATCCGGCCGGGATCGCGACCGGTCCGGGTGCGGCCGTCGTCTCGATCCTCGACCCAATGGGGAGACGGGTCCGGCGGCTGCCGGCCCAGACGAGCGGTTCGATCCTCTGGGACGGGAAGGACGAGGGGGGGCGGCCGGTCCCGACAGGGGTCTACTGGGTCCGGTGGACGAACGGAACGGAGGCGGCGATCGGTCGGGTCGTCCGCATCCGCTAGGAGGAGCCCGTTGCTCCGGAAGACCGGAACGTCCCGGCATGGCGCGCGACGCGCTTCGTGGCTCCCCTGGATCGCGGTGGCCTGTCTCGCAACGAGCGTCGATTGCTCGCGCGACCTGCACGAGTGGACCGGTCCGCTGGTCCCCTTGCCGAACTTGACCGGTCGCGTGCTGCGCGCCGGCGAACCCGTCGTAGACGAGAAGGTGGAGCTGCTCGAGACCAGCACCGACACGCTCATCACGGACGATCGGACGGACGGTGAGGGGAGCTACCGCTTCGCCGAGGTCGGGGCGGGTGATTGGACCGTCGAGGTCGATTCGGACGATCCGCGGGACTTCGACAAGGCCGCCTACGAGATCCGGTTCACGAGCGATGACACGATTCTCGCGCTTCCCGACATGGATCTCGCGCTCGGGGGGGTCGAGGCGCGAGAACCGGAGCCCGACGCCTCCGTCGCGCTTCCGCGGTTCTCCGTCCCGCTGCGCTTCGTCTGGTCTCCCCCGGACGACCGAAGCCGGACGATCCAGGTCCGTCTCTACGCGGACTCGGGCGAGCCGGTCTGGTACTCACCGGAGCTGCAAGGGGAAACAGAGCTGCTCTGGAACGGCATCGGCAACCGGGGCGATGCGTCCGGCCGCCCGGTCGCGCCGGGGACCTTTCGCTGGCGTCTGCGGGTCGAGAACGGCACCGGGTTGGAGCTGTCGACGTCCTATCGAGACGTGAGCTTCCGGGAGGAGTCCCGATGAGCGAGAGCAGAGCCTCCCCCGGACCGGTCGCTTACATCGTCAAGATGTTCCCTCGGCTCTCGGAGACGTTCATCACGAACGAGATCATCGAGTTGAGGAGAAGAGGGGTCGATCTCCGGATCGTCTCGCTGCTGGAGCCGACCGGCACCGTCCACTCTCCGGACGCACTCTCTCTGCAGGCGGAGACGTTCACCCTCCCCGCCCTCGGAACCCGAGCGGGGTTCGTCGCGGTCTTGCGGGAGCACGGCCGGCTGCTCCGCGAACGGCCGGGACGGTATCTCCACGCACTGGGCCTGGTCGCGCGGCGCTTCTCCCGCTCGGCCTGGAAGCGCTTCTTCCAGGCCGGCAGCGTCGCCCGCTTCTGCCTCCGAGAGGAGGTGTCCCATCTCCATGGGGGATTCGCCCACGTTCCGACCTCCGTGGCGTGGTGGACCAGCCGGCTGACCGGCATCCCGTTCAGCTTCGCCGCCCACGCGAAGGACCTCTACCTCTCGGACCGGCGCTCTCTGCGCCACAAGATGGACGCGGCCCGTTTCGTCTGGACCTGCACGGAGGCCAACGGGCGTTTTCTCCGCGCGCTCGGATCGTCGACCCCCGTGCACGTCGGCTACCACGGATCCGATCTCGATCGCTTCCGCCCCTCTCGGGATCGCGTGCGCCGTACCGACGAGCCGAAACGGATTCTCGCCGTCGGCAGGCAGGTGCCGAAAAAGGGTCTCGACGACCTCCTGCGGGCGGCGGTCGCGTTGCGGGAACGCGGTCTACTCTTCCGCCTCGTCTTCGTCGGCGACGGGACGGAGGGGCCCCGTCTCCGCCACCTCGCGACGGATCTGGGGATCGCGGAGCAGGTCGAGTTCCTCGGCAGCCTGCCTCCCTCCGCGGTGCGCACGGAATATGCGCGCGCCGACCTTCTCGCGCTCCCCTCGGTCGTGCTCGAGAACGGGGACCGCGACGGGATCCCGAACGTCCTGGTCGAGGCGATGGCGATGGAGGTCCCGGTGGTCGGCACCCGAATCTCGGCGATCCCCGAGCTGATCGAGGACGGACAGAACGGATACTTGGTCCCGCCCCGGAGACCCGATCGGCTCGCCGAGGCGATCGCCCGCACCTTCGAGGATCCGGCCGCGACCCGGCGCCGCGTCTCGCGCGCGAGAAGGGACGTCGAGGAGCGCTTCGATCTCCGGCGCAACAGCCGGCGCCTCGCCGAATTGCTCGATCGCCACCGCGCACCGACCCGCTGCCTCTACGTCAGCGCCGACCTCGGGGTCCCGATCCGGGGACACAAGGGGGCATCCGCGCACGTCCGTCAGGTCGCGGGACGGATCGCCGCGATGGGAGTCGACCTGCGCGTTCTCACACCGAACCCGGGACCGGCTCCTCCGACGGGGAACCGTTTCGATCTGCCGATCGAGGTGGTCGCGCCACCGGGCTGGACCGCCCGGCGCTCGAAGGAGTTGCGCCGGCTCCTTCTCAACGTGACGCTCGGGCGGCAAGTCGCGCACTTCCTGCGGGAGCTCCGGCCCGACTTCGTCTACGAGCGCTACTCCCTTTGCGCGATCGCCACCGGCCTCGCCTGCCGCCGGCGGCGGGTCCCCTGGCTTCTCGAGGTCAACGCCCCGCTCGCCGAGGAGGAGGAGCGCTTCCGGCACCTCCGCTGGGGCGGGCTGACCCGCCTGCTGGAGCGATGGATCCTGCGTCATGCGGACCACGTGTTCGTCGTATCGCATGCCTTGCGGCGCTGGGCCCTCGAGCAGGGGGCCTCTCCCGACCGGGTCACGGTCCTGCCGAACGGCGTCGATCTCTCCCGCTTTCGTCGCGGCATCGACTATTCCGGGGTTCGGGAGGACTGGGGTTGGGCGGAGGAGGACGTCGTGGTCGGCTTCGCCGGTTCCCTGAAGCCCTGGCACGGCGGGGGTCTCCTCCTCCGCGCTTTCGAACGGGCGGCGGAGAAGCAGCCCCGCCTCCGTCTCGTTTTCATCGGCGACGGTCCCGAAAGGGAGAAGCTGGAAAAGCGGATTGCGCGTCGCGGTCTCGAGGAGATCGTGCGGTTCACCGGGGCCGTCGCGCACGATCGTGTGCCGGTGCTCCTGCGGGCGGCCGACATCCTCGCCGCGCCGTACTTGCCCCAGGATCGCTTCTATTTTTCGCCGATGAAGATCCTGGAGTACATGGCCGTCGGCCGCCCCGTGGTGGCCTCGCGGATCGGCGACGTTCCGGGCTGGATCGAGCCGTCGTGCGGGCTTCTCGTTCCCCCCGGAGACGAGCGAAAGCTCGCCGGCGCTCTGCTGGATCTGGCAGAGAACCGCGAGAGAGCCCGCTGGATGGGGCGGCGCGGCGCGGCCCGCGCCCGCGAAGAGGACTGGAGCCGGAGAGTCGAGCAGATCGCGGAGCGAGCGGTCGCCTGCCGGCTCGGAAAACGATCGGACACGCCGCGCGTCGGATACGTCTTGAAGATGTTCCCGCGCTTTTCGGAGACGTTCATCGTCAACGAGATCGTCGAGCTCGAGCGACAGGGCATCGAGATCCGCGTCTTCTCGATGAAGCGGCCCGAGGCGCGGAGGCAGGAGGAAGCGGAACGGGTCCGCGGGCGGGTGTCGATCCTCCCCCGGGGGAGACATTTTCTTGGACCCGCCGTCGGACTCGCGCACCTCCGGTGCTTCATCCGAAGACCGGCGGGATACCTGCGGGCGCTCGGTTTCGCAATCCGCCGGGGCAACCTCCGGGCGATGGCGAAGCTGCTCCAGGCCGGCGTGATCGCGGATGCGGCGCACCGGGAGCGGATCGGGCACTTCCACGCCCACTTCGCCAGCGGACCGGCCCGCGTGGCGAAGATGGCGTCGATGATCTCGGGCCTGCCCTTCTCGTTCACGGCGCACGCGAAGGACATCTACTGGGAGGGCCACCGCCATCGCGAGAGCCACAAGCTGAAGAAGCGGATCAAGCTCGCCCGCTTCGTCATCGCCGTCAGCCGGAAGAATCAGCGATTCCTCGAGGGGCTCGGATTCCGGGTCAAGGAGGGGCGCATCCGGACCGTGCACATCGGGCTGCAGCTCGACCAGTTCCCGTACACCCCCCCCTCGGCCCGGCCCGTCGCCCCCCGTCCCCTCATCCTCGCCGTGGGACGGCTCATCGAGAAGAAGGGCTTCCACGTCCTCATCGAAGCGTGCCGGATTCTCCGGGATCGCGGGACCCCGTTCCGATGCCTGATCGTCGGCGAGGGGCCGGAGAGGGAGCGTCTCCAAGATCGCATCGATCGTCTCGGTCTGGAAGGAACGGTCCGACTGCTCGGGGCGGTCCCTCTGGCGCGGATGCGGCGGGGGCTCTACAGCCGGGCGCGCGTTCTGGCCCAGCCGTGCGTCATCGCCCGCGACGGCGACCGTGACGGGATTCCGACCGTCCTCCTCGAGGCGATGGCGCTGGGGGTGCCGGTCGTGAGCACGTCTCTGTCCGGGATTCCCGAGGCGATCGAGGACGGCGTCCACGGTCTCCTGACCGAACCGGGCGAGGTCGCCCCCCTTGCTGATCGGATCGCCCGGATCTTCGCGGATGCGGAGCTGGCGGATGCGCTTGCCGCCCGCGCACGGGAACGCGTGGAGAGCGCGTTCAGCGTCAAGCGCAATGCGGGTGCGCTTCGGAAGCTGTTCCTCCGCTCGCTGGCGGGATGGCCTCCCCCCGCGGCGGCGCAGCCGGCGTCCTCCCCCCCGGCGGGATCGGAGGAGCTTCCGGACCCTGTTGCCGAAGAGGCGGTTCGATGAACGACCGGCCCGGCCTCCTCGAATCCGCCCGGTCGGACATCGTGCGCCGCGTTCGAGGGGCGCGACGTCTGCTGCGGATCCAATCTCAGTTCCATCCGTATCTGCGCTCCTACCGGAAGAGGCTGATCTTGGCCGTGGCTCTCTCGCTCCTGTACGCCGGATTGCGGCTCCTCGAGCCGTGGCCGTTGCAGATCCTCTTCGATCGAGCCCTGCTCGACCGCGAGAGTCGGTTCCTCGGCGTCGACCCGCTCGCGCTCGTCGGCGGCGATCGGATGGCGCTACTCGGTCTCTCGGCGCTGGCGGTGCTCGTTCTGGCGGGGCTCGCGGGTGCGGTCTACTACGCGCAGAGCGTGCTGCTGGCCGGGGTCGGGCAGGGGATCGTGCGCGACTTGCGCGAGGACGTGTTCCATCAGCTCCAGCGCTTGGCCCTGCCGTTCCACCGGAAGGCGACGAGCGGGGACCTGATGATGCGGATGACCGGCGACATGATCATGCTCCGGGAGATGATCCTCGCTTCGCTGGTCACGATGACCACGCAGACGGTCCTGCTCGTCTCCGTTCTGATTCTGATGCTCACCGTCAACCTACGTCTGACACTGATCGCGCTCGTCCTCGCGCCGATCCTCTTCTTCCTGTTCCGAACCTTCCGCAGGCGGATGGTCGCCGCGGCTCGCAAGCAACGACGTCGCGAGGGGCGCCTGGCCCAGTCGATCGAGGAGGTCCTCCTCTCGATTCCGATGGTCCAGGCATACACCGCAGAGGATCGAGAGGACGAGCGATTCCGCAAGATCACCAAGAAGAGCGCACGCGCGGGGCTGCGGGCGGCGAAGCTCGAGGCGGGAATGCAGCGGATGGTCGAGGTGACGGTGGCGATCGGGACGGCGCTCGTCCTCTGGTTCGGAGTCCGGGAGGTCCTGCAGGACAGCATGACCCCGGGCGTCTTCCTCGTGTTCCTCGCCTACCTCCGCGCCATCTTCAAACCGGTCCGGGGCATCTCGAAGGTGACGGAGCGTACGGCTCGGGCATCCGCCGCCGCGGAGCGGGTCCTGGAGATCCTTCACGCGGCCCGCGAGATCCGCGACTCCCACGGGGCGGTCGAGGCGCCGCCCTTCCGGGGCGCGATCCGCTTCGCCCACGTGACGTTCGCCTACGACGACGGCTCGGTCGCCTTGACCGACGTCAGCTTTCGCATCGCTCCGGGCGAGAGCGTGGCTCTGGTCGGCCCGACGGGAGCGGGGAAGACGACCCTGTTCTCGCTTCTCCTCCGGTTCCACAAGCCGACGGAAGGACGGGTCTACATCGACGACCAGAAGATCAAGCGGTATACGGTGGGCAGCCTGCGCCGGCAGATCAGTTTGCTGCCGCAGGAGCCGTTCATCGTCGGCCGATCGATTCGGGAGAACCTCCTGTTCGGCAAGCCGGACGCGACCGACGAGGAGCTGTGGAACGCCCTGCGGACGGCTGCGCTGGAGGAGTTCGTCCGAGGTCTGCCGGATGGTCTCGCCACACGGATCCGCGAGAGGGGGCAATCGCTCTCCGGCGGTCAGAAGCAGCGACTGGCGATCGCTCGGGCCGTGCTCAAAGACAGCCCGATCGTCCTGCTCGACGAGCCCACGACCGGTCTCGACGCCCGCAGCGAAAAGGAGGTCCTCGAAGGCCTCGCGCGCCTTTGCGAGGGACGGACGACGATCGCGATCACGCATCGATTCTCGACCATTCGCACAGCGGATCGCGTGCTCGTCCTCGACAAGGGCCGCCTCGTCGAGAACGGTCCGGCGGAGGATCTCCTGAGAAGCGACACCCTCTTCCGGGCCCTCGCGGAGATTCAGGGCGTCGCCCCCGACCGGCGCGGGGACGACGACGCGAAGTCCCCGATCGCCTTTCCGGCGCCGCGCCTCCCCCATCCGTGAGCACACCGTCGCTCGACGGGCTCCGTCCCGATCCCGCACTGAAAGGGGTCTGCCGCATCCTCGCCGAAGGAGGAACGAAGCGGCTCATGAGGGATCTCCGGCTCGCACTCCAGATCGACGCCCCACTGGAGATCTCGGTGGTCAAGCAACGTCTGGGGCAACGGGCGGTGTTGCGTGTGCGGAGCGTCGAAGAGGATCCACCGGCCGTCTGGTTCGTCAAGCTCCAGCGACGCCGTGTCCAACCGGACCGGATCGCCCAGCTTCGCTCCATCGCCGAGATCGGCGAGCGCGCCGAGGTGCGGATCCCTCGGCCGGTCGCTCTCCTCCCCCGCTATCGCGCGACGATCCTCACGCCGGTCTCGGGAGACCGCATCCTCTCCGGCGCGGAGCCGCCCCGGGTCTTGCAAGAGGTCGGCGAGGCGATCGCGCGGCTCCATCGCCTTCTTCCAGCCCTCGGCCCCCTCCGCCGCGAGGGGTTCGAGGGAAGCCGCGTCGACCGGAGCGGTTCGCTGATCGACGCTCTTCGTCCGGACCTCCGGGATCGCTTCGACGCGGCGGCCGCACGCTGGTGGGCGAACCGACCGCGTGGACCGCGATCGAATGATGCAGTCCTCTCTCTGCATGGCGACTTCTACCCCGCCCAGGTCCTCGTCGCCGAGGAAACGGCGACGGGCCGGGGACGGGTCGGTCTCCTCGACTGGGACGAGGTCTGCCGCGGAGATCCGGAGCGGGACATCGGAAACTTCGACGCTCATCTGATCCTCGAGGAGGTCCGGACGAAGAGCGTCGATCAGCGAACCGCTCCGGTCGACGCGGCTTCCCTCGAACCCCTCGCGGCGGAGGGGGCCGAGGG
>WJJW01000275.1 GCA_014729455.1 Candidatus Eiseniibacteriota bacterium | reverse complement strand
GTCGAGGGCGCCTCGACGGGATGGCTTGCGAAGCGCGATTCCGATCGGGGTCGCACGCGTTCCGATGATCGGTTCGCATCGGACGAGAACCCGAACGAGTCAAACCGGAAAGGAAGGACACAGATGCCCGAGCAGAACGAAGGGTGCGTGCAGCCGGCACGCGGCCCGATCCCGTCCGCGGATGAGGCGCAAGAATTCGAAGCCGGCGCCGCCGGCCGGAAGGAGATTTCCCTGATGACCGCACGAGTGGGGGCGGTCGCCCCGGACTTCGAGGCGAACGCGTATTACGGAGAGAAGGAGTTCCAGACGATCAAGCTGTCCGACTACAAGGGGCGCTGGATTGTGCTCTGTTTCTATCCCGGCGATTTCACCTTCGTTTGACCGACCGAGCTGGCGGCGGTCGCCGCCCGGTACGACGAGCTGAACGCGCTGGGGGTCGAGGTTCTCGCGATGAGCGCGGACAGCCGGTTCGTCCACAAGATCTGGCAGGCCGAGGAACTCTCGAAGATGATCAAAGGCGGAGTCCCGTTCCCGATGCTTTCCGATCCCGGCGGCGTGATCGGGAAGTTGTACGGCGTCTACGACGACGCGGCGGGGGTCGACATCCGCGGCCGATTCCTGATCGATCCGGACTTCACGATCCGGGCGATGGAGGTTTTGACCCCTGAGGTCGGACGGAGCCCGGACGAGCTGGTCCGTCAGATCAAGGCATTCCAGCACGTCCGCGAGACGGGTGAGGTCACCCCCTCCGGATGGATGCCGGGTCGGAAGACGCTGAAGCCGGGTCCCGATCTGGTCGGGAAGGTCTGGGAGGTCTGGACCCCTTGACGCACGAGCCGGAGCGCGCGCGGGCGGACGAGGGGGACGGCGCTGAGCCGGGCGGCGGAAACGGCCACGATGAGTGCCTGATCTGCGGCTACAAGAACCCGTGGTCGCTCGGGCTCCGCTTCGAGTCCGACCAGAGCGATGGAGTCTGCGGGCGATTCACCGGAAGCCCGCGGCTGCAAGGATACGAGGGGATGCTCCATGGGGGCGTCGTCGCCGCTCTGCTCGACGCGGCGATGGCGCACTGCCTGTTCCACCAAGGGATCCAGGGGCTGACCGGGGACTTGCACGTCCGGTTCGTTCAGCCCGTTTCGTGCGACGCGACGCTGGAGGTGCGGTCGCGCGTCGAATCGGCCGTGCCTCCGCTCTACTACCTGCGCGCCGAGCTGCTGGACGGCGAGCGCGTCATGGCCTGGGCGAAGGCGACGTTCATGCAGCGCGGCGGACGGGGCCGTTCCGCTGCCGGACATCGGTAGCCGGACGAGGGGGCGCCGCCCTTCGCCCGGTCCGATCGGCCTTCGCGATGCTCGGCTCTACCGGTAGGTCGTCTTCACCGAACCCCAGGTCGTCTCGGCGGCCGCCGTCGGTTCCTCGACCCGGATCGTCACGTGCGCGTTGGGCGGGAAGTCCCAGGACAGCTCGCCGTAGTCGGGATCGTTGTGCACCGTGTAGCTGTCGATCATCGAGATCAGCGCATCCTCGTCCGGACCGGCGTTCGGAAAGCCGTAGAAGCCGAGGTGCTCGATCAGGCCGGTGTTTTCCTCGGTTCCGGAGTCCCAGACGTCCGGGTCGAACTCGATGCTCCCCTCCTTCGGCAGGATCACGTCGTACAGCCCGCTAAAGAGGTCGTTCGTCCGGCCGAGCATCCAGGCGACCGAGAAGAGCTGGCCGGGCTCGCCCTCGATCGTGAAGACGGCCGTGTCGAGGAACGGACCGTCGTTGCCGATCACGACGTCGTAGACGTTCGGGCTGTCCAGCGCCTCCATCTCGAGGACCGAGGGATCCCCCTCGCGGGCGACCAGCTCGAGCCCGGGAGAAGCCTCGCCGCCCGGGACCCACTGCGAGTATCCCGCGTCGTGCACCACCGCCACCGGCGGCGAGAACGGCTGGCCGGTCTCCAGGCCGCCGGGGATCTCGTTCTCGATCGTCACCTCGTAGGTGACCGCGAACGCAGCGGTTGCTGTCATCAGCCCGAGGATCATCGTTCCTGCGATCTTCGCGCAAAGTCTCATTCCATCCTCCGTTTGTTGGGCCGGCGCTCGCTCGCGGCGGCCATTGGTAACCTGCATGACCGTCGACTACGGTGCGGGGGGCGCCGGCGTGACCCGGCACGTCATGCGATAAGAGGGGGTTGTTGACGCGGTGGCCGGGAATCAGGGATCCTTCTTGCGGCGCGTTCCGAATCGACCGCGACGAGACGACGACTCGACGACAAGGAGGTTCGCGTGAACCGGCTCGCGAGATCCGCTGCGTTCGGAGTGCTGTTCTTCTTGATCCCGGTCCTTTTCGCCGGGTGCGATGAGGATTGCCCGGAGTCTCCCGATTGCACCCCCGGCCTCATCGAGGGGCGGTTCGTGGGACCGGAGGGGTCCGTGCAAGGCGCGGTCACACCGCAATGCGTCCGCGCGATCCCGAGATATCATTGCTCCCGCTATCAGATTCCGATCGAGACCGACTCCACCGGCTCCTTCGCGTTCGCGGTGGACCCGGGGGACTACATCCTGTCGGCGTCGATCAGGGAGGGAGGAGCACGCTCGTCCGGACTTATCGCCGACGGCTCCCTTTCCGCAGTCGAAGCGGACACCTTCCGGGTTCGGCCGGGCGAGCAGCCGCCCTTCGTGGAGGTCAGGCTTGGAGGCATCCGCGT
>WJJW01000274.1 GCA_014729455.1 Candidatus Eiseniibacteriota bacterium | reverse complement strand
GTTCATGGTGCTCAAGGGAGAGCGGATCGTCTGGAGGAGGGAAGTCGAAGGAACGTCTGTCAACGCGCCGGGGCGTTCTCCCGGCGTGCTCCCCGCAAGTAGGTAGCGAGAGCCTTCCCAGTGGCCGATCCCTTCTTGCGGATCAGTCCATTGACAGGTCCCCGATAAACCACCCGTCCCCCTTCCGCGCCGGCGCCCGGACCGAGATCGATGATCCGATCACAGGACAGGAGGAAGCCGAGATGGTGCTCGACGACGAACACCGCGTGACCGCGTGACGACAGAGCCCGAAGTGCTCCGAGGAGACGCGTCACATCCCGTGCGTGGAGCCCGGTCGTAGGCTCATCAAACAGGAACAACTTGCGCGCGGCACGGCGCTCCTCGGCGAGGAACGATGCGAGCTTCAGCCGCTGCGCCTCTCCGCCGGACAGCGTCGATGTCGGTTGACCCAGGCGCAGGTATCCGAGGCCGACGTCCTGCAGTGGCCGCAGCCGACGGCCGATCTCCGGACGGTCGGCGAACAGCGAGCTCGCCTCGTCGGCGGTTGTCTCCAGGAGCGCGAGAATGTTGCGCCCCCGATATGTGACCTCGAGCACGTCAGCGCGGAATCGCCGACCCTTGCAAACCTCGCAGGATACCTCGACGTCGGGGAGGAAGTGCATCTCGAGGACCACCGTTCCGATCCCCTTGCACACCTCGCAGCGTCCGCCCGGAACGTTGAACGAGAAGTCCCGAGGCCGCAGCTTGCGCTGCCGGGCTTCGGGGGTGCCGGCAAGCAGTTCGCGCAGGAGCGGGAGGACTTTCACGAAACTCACGGCGTTGGAGCGAGACGATCGGCCGAGTGGGTCCTGTCCGATCAGGATCACCTCGTCGAGCTCCTCGAATCCTTCGATCAAACCGACTGCCCCGACGTCCTCGACGGTGAGGCCGCTCGCACGGCGCCAGTTCCGGTACACGACTTCGTCCAGGAGGGTCGATTTGCCGGAGCCGGAGACCCCGCTGATCCCGGTGATCCCCGTCAGGGGGATCGATAGCGCGTTGATCCGGAGGTTATGCGCGTGCACCCGGCGCAGCCGGAGCTGCGGCACGCGGCGCTCAACGGGCGGCCGCTCCGTGGCCGGAGTTCGGAAGTACCCCGGGTTGTCGCGCAAGAACCTCTCCGGCGTTCCTTCGTAAACCAGCTCTCCGCCCCGCTCCCCGCCCTCTGGCCCGAGGACGATCAGGTGGTCGGCGCCTTCGACCACCGCCGGATCGTGCTCGACCACCAGAGCGCTGCTGCCGGAAGCACAGATCCGCCGTAGCACCCTCAAGACACGATCGGCGTCGCGCGCGTGCAGTCCGACGGTCGGCTCGTCGAGAACATAGAGGGTCCGGGTCAAGGCCGAGCCGATCCCACTCGCGAGACGCAGGCGCTGGGTCTCGCCACCGCTCAGGGTCCGTGCGGTCCGGCCGAGTGTCAGATAGCCTAGCCCGACCTCGTCAAGGACCCGAAGCCGCGCGCGGACCTCGCGCAGTACGGCACGGACCCGCACTTCCCGATCGCGACCGAGACGGAGGCTGTCGAAGAAGCGACGCAGCGTCACCAACGGCATCGCGGCCAGATCCGCGAGATTCTTCCCCGCGACCGTGACGGCGAGCGCTTCCGAACGAAGGCGGGTCCCACCGCACACGGCGCACGACACGTAGCCGCGAAAGCGGGCGAGGAAGATCCGGATGTGCATGCGGTAGCGTTTTTGTTCCAACTTGCGGAAGAGACCGTTCACGCCGGGGAATCGATCATCCCCCGCGAATACCCAATCACGCTCGCGCTTCGTGAGATCCCGCCACGGCGTTTCGGTCCGGACACCCACTTCGCGCGCATACCGGAGCATCCGCCGGTACCAACCCCGCCGTGACGGCATCGCGAACGGAACGATCGCGTCGTTGCGCAGCGTCCGGCGGTGATCGGGAACGACCTTGTCGCGATCGATCGTCATCGTCCGCCCGAACCCTTGACAGGCGGGGCAGGCGCCCAGGGCCGTGTTCGCATTGAACAGAGAAGGGTGCGGAATCTCGCCCGAAGCGCCGCACCGTGGGCAGAGGGTTCCTTCATGAAGGATCGTCACGGGGGCGACGGTGCCCGTCTCCGCGTCGATGCGGTAGAGCCGCGCGCGACGGCGTCCAAGCTCCCATGCGGCCTGCAAGGACTCGGCGACGCGGGAACGACGGACACCTCGGCGTGGAAAACGATCGATCACAACCGGGACCGTCTCGGGGGGAGTGGAGAACCAACCCGACGGCCAGTCCTGCACGACCCCCTCCGCAATCGTGCGGGTGTAGCCGAGCTTGAGCAAGACCCCGATCCCTCCGGCGTCCAGATCATCTCGCCGGACTTCGGTGGCGATGCAGAGACGCTCCTCGGGCCTCGCCTCGAGGACGCGGCCGACCGCCGAGTCGAGACTGACCGACTCGAGCGGCGCTCCGCAGGCGACGCAGTGCAGCTCCCCCGCGTGCGCGAACAGGAGCTGAAAATGGTCCGAGATCTCACTCATCGAGCCGACCGTCGAGCGTGCGTTCTTGACCGATACCGTCTGCTTCAAGGCGACCGGCGGCTCCAGGTGGCCGATCGAGTCGGCATCGGGGCGCTCGAGGCGCTCGAGGAACTGGCGGGCGTAGGTGGCGAGGCAGTCGACGAACCGTCGCTGTCCCTCCGCGTAGATCGTGTCGAACGCGAGGCTCGACTTGCCGGAACCGGAGACTCCCGTGACGACGGTCAGACGTCCGAATGGGATCGTCACGTCGATCCCCTTCAGGTTGTGGGTCCGAACGCCGCGTAAGGCGCATCCGCCGGTGGAGGCCATAGACAGGAGATGCTACCAGACCGGGACGGCGGCTACTCGCGCCCGAGGGCTCGCAGCCGGTCGATCCGTTCCTGCAGGGGAGGATGCGTGGAGAACAGCCCCTTGGCTCTCTTCTCGAAGGACTTGATCGGATTGACGATGTAGAGATGCTGGGTCGCACGGTTGGCGACCTCGAGGATCTCGCGGTCGTTGCCAAGTTTCTCCAGCGCCCCAGCCAGCCCCTGCGGATAGCGCGTCAGCTCGACCGCGGAGGCGTCAGCGAGATACTCGCGCTGTCTGCTGGCGGCGAGCTGAATCATCCTGGCGAGCAGCGGGGCGATGATCGAGAGCACGATCGCCAGCACCACGAGGATCGCTCCGGCGCCGCCTCCTCCTCCGCGATCGGAGGACGAGGACCGCCGCCTGCGGGAGCCTCCTCCCCACCATAGGTACCGACGGAAGACGTCGCAGACGAGGACGAGGAATCCGACCAGAACCGCAAGGAGCATCGAGAACCGGATGTCGTAGTTGCGGACGTGTGCGATCTCGTGGGCGAGCACTCCCTGAAGCTCGTCGCGCGTCAACCGGTCCCGCAGCCCCTTGGTGATCGCGACCGCCGCATGCTTCGGATCCCGTCCGGTCGCGAAGGCGTTCAGGGCCGTGTCGTCGATCAGGTAGAGGGCGGGCATCGGGATTCCCGCCGCGATCGAAATCTCCTCGACGACGTTGTAGAGCTGCGGATCGTCCTCCTTGGCGATCCGGCGGGCTCGGCTCATTCCGAGGATCGCGTTGGATCCTCCGTAGAGCGCTCCGAGGGAGAGTCCGCCCGCCGCGACCAGAGCGACCCCCGCCGGAGCGATCCCGCTGCGTGGATCGCCGTCGGCGAGAAAGACTCCGATCGCGTAGACGGTCGCGGAGATCAGGACCACGAACGCGACGACCAGTAGGAACGAGTTCCTTCGGTTCTCCGCGATCAGGTCGTGGAAGGTTCGGGCCACGACGGTACCCGCAGCCGTCGCCTAGAACTTCACCTGTGGCGCCTCCCGCTGGGCGGCGACTTCGATCTCGAAGTATTCCTCCGGACCGAACCCGAGGGCGGGGGCGAACAGGTTGGCGGGGAAGCTCAGACGCCTCGTGTTGTACGACTGGGCGACGTCGTTGTAGTGCTGCCGGGCGAAGGAGATCTTGTTCTCCGTGCTGGACAGCTCCTCCTGGAGTGCCAGGAAGTTCTGGTTCGCCTTCAGGTCGGGATACGACTCCGAGAGGGCGAAGAGCTGGCGGAGCGCTCCCGTCAGTCCATTCTCCGCTTCGGCCTGCTGCGCCACCCCGCTCGCGCCGACCGCCGCGTTGCGGGCCTGGACGACCCGTTCCAGGGTCTCCTTCTCGTGCGACGCGTACCCCTTGACCGTCTCCACCAGGTTCGGGATCAGGTCGTACCGCCGCTTCAGCTGCACGTCGATCTGGCTCCACGCATTCCGGACCTGCTGCCGCAGGCGGACCAGTCCGTTGTATAGACCGATCGCGTAAAGGACCAGCACTCCGAGCAGGATCAGGACGATGACCAAGACGCTCATTCTCTCCCCTCCCGCGGCCGGAGCCGCCACCGAGCCATCGTCGCCGATGCGGAAGGGGGTGGCAAGGTGGAGTTGGGCGGGCGTTGACCGCCTCGGTCGCTCCGGCTAGCGTTTGCGGTCGATGAAGGGCCTCTGGCACGAAACGCGAGGGTTTCTGATCGGCCTGCTGGTGATCGCCGTGCCGGTCGGGGCGTATCTCCTACTCCGTTCCTCCCCGGAGGATCCGGAACAGCGGGGCGCATCCGATCGCCCCCCCGCGGAGGCGCGACAGGCTCCTCCCCCCGGACCGGCGCGAACGCCAGTGGAGCCCGCCGAACCGATCGATCGGACCAGATTGCGGGAAGCGGGCGCCGCGATCCCCGGGCCGACCCCCCTTCCCGAAGCCGGGCAGGTGGAGAAGGCGCTTGCCGACGCCGAGCGGTGGCTCCACGCCCGGGAGATCGACCCTTTCGGAGGAACCGGGGTCGACTCGTTGCGCCTGTTCGCGCTCGAGGTCCAGTGCTGGGACCGTCTGTGGTGGTCGGAACATGATCCGGAGCGACGCGCCGCGCTGGCACGGGAGGTCGAACGAAGGCTCCATCGCTTCCTCGATCCGGAAGGAATCGCCGCGCGACTTCGTTCCGCGGAGGGAAGCGAGGGCGGTCTGGAGTTCCTGATCCTCGCCGTGCTCTGCCGCGAGCATGGCGTGGCGATCGGCCCGATCAGTCCTCTGCTCATCGAGGTCGCCGGCGTTCTGTCCGCCGCTCGGGAGCGGATCCCCCCCGCGATGCGGCCGTTCGTGATGGGGCTGATCGAACGCCTCGATCTCCCCGGAGCGCCGCCGGATGGAACAGGCGAGGAGGCCGCTCGCTACGGTCCCTATCGTGTGACCACGATGGGGAGCTCCGAGACGATCGCCCTGACCCAGCGGATCCTCTCGGCCACCGACCTGGCCCGCCGCTTCCATGGGCCACTGGATCCGGAGAGCAGGGAGAACCTGCGCCTGACTCTGCCGAATCTCGCCCTATCGAACGCGCTGCTGCGCAATCGCGAGCTCGCCGCCGACCTTCTGAGCTGCCTCGCTCTGGTCGGTCTCACCGACACCTACGGGTACCGCGAGGGGATGAGCCTGCTTCTCGAGCGGCAGTCGGACGACGGCGGCTTCGGGGACCCATCCGGCAACCGGAACGTCCGGCTCGCCCCCACCGCCGCCGCGCTGACCGCCCTGTCGCTCGAGCGGGTCCGGGCGCGCCGCGGGTCGTGAACCGCCTCCGCGCCGGCCTGTTCGCCTTGCTCCTGGGCGGTTGTGGGTATGGCACGACCGACCTGGAGGAGATCGCCGTGGATCCATTCCGCTTCCAGGCGCGGTCGGTGACGGTCCGCGGGACGGTGGCCCGGTCCGATTCGCTGCCCGCGGTCGGACGTAACGGGATCGAGCTTGCGCAAGCGGACGCCCGACTCCTCGTGCTGACTCGACGGGAGCGCCCGGCGCCCGGCTCGGTCCTGAAGGTGAGCGGACACGTCGAGGCGGACTTCGATCTGGGGGATCGCCGCGCCCCGGTGCTGATCGACGAGGATCCCGGTCCGAAGCGGAACGGGGGAAGGACGGATGTCCGCTGAGCAGGACCCGTTCCGGCCCGATTTCGACCTGACCGAGGCGATCGACGCCGCCCGCGCCGCCCCGACCATCGAGGCGTTCCGGGCCACCCGCTTCTGCCTGAAACGTGGCGATGACTTCGATCGCTGGGCCGGCGCGATCCGGACGGGAAGCGGTGCCTCCCCGAAAGAACGCGACGCCCCGCGGCCGGCGCGTCCGGAGGACCCGATCCGGCTGGTTCACTGGAACATCGAGCAGGGCAAGGCGTGGGAACGCATCCTCGCGGCGATCGACGCCGACCCGCGTCTCGGCCGTGCCGACCTCTGGACCGTCAATGAGGTCGACGTGGGGACCGCCCGGGCCGGCAACCGCAACGTCGTCATCGACCTCGCCGCCCGGCTCGACTTCTTCTGGGTCTACGCGGCCTGTTACGTGGAACTCCTGGGCCGCAATCGGGTCGGACTGCACGGTCTTGCGCTCCTCTCCCGCTGGCCGCTGGTCGATCCGGGTGCCGCGCCGCTTCCCGACTGCTTCGACTACTTCGGCTTCCCCGAAGAGAAACGGCTCGGTGCCCGCCGGATCCTCTGGGCGACCGTCGCGCATCCGTCGGGCCCGTTCCGCATCGCCACGACCCACCTGGAGGTGCGCAACGATCCCGCCTGCCGCGCACGGCAGATGAAGGCGGCGCTGGACGCCCTGCCTGCCGGCTCCTGCTGGTTCACGGGGGACTGGAACAGCCACACGTTCCGCCGCGGGACCGTCGGTCGGTCGTTCCGCGAGTTCCTGCGCCTGCAAACGGTGTCCGCTCGAGAGATCGACCGCCAGCTGCTCGCTCCCTGGGAACGAGAACCACTCTTCGGCGAGGTCGAGCGAGCCGGGTTCGACTTCCTCCGTTACCACGACGGCCGGCCGACGGCGCGGCAACGGCTCTCCGGCGTGGAGGAGATCGAGCGTTTGCCGCGGCGGCTCCGTGCCCCCGCCCGGCGGCTCCTCCGCCTCGAGGCCCGGACGCTCCGGATGCGCCTCGACTGGATCGCGGCGCGAGGCCCGTGGGAACCGGCCGGTCCCGGGGCGGCGTGGACCGGCACCGCGCACGGTCCGGAGGAGAACGCCGCCTCCGACCATGCCCCGATCGGGGTCGCGGCGCAGCGAACCGACTTTGCGGAAGCCTCGCCGGTCTCGTAGAATGCCAAGGACTTATGCGCCGGACGTCCGGTCCGGGAGGGGAGGCGAATGATGCGGTGGACGGCGGGGTTGCTTCTGCTTCTCGTTCTCGTGGTCGCGGGGGTGTCCTGGGGGATCGAGGGGCTCGACATGGGCGGGGGCCCGCCCGAGGTTCCCGTCCAGGCATACGCGGCGCGCGACGGGGTCGTCCCGGGGGAGCGGCTCCCGATCGCCGTCGTCTACGAGCTGCCGCCGGATCACCATATCCAGGTCAACGACTTCCTCTACGTCGAGCCGGCGGAGGGAGAGCCGTTCACGATCGGGGAGCGGCGGCTCCCGCCCACGCGGACCTATGAGGGAGAGCCGGTCCTGCTCGGAAGGGTGGTCGTCCGGGCCGATCTGATCCTCGATCCCGAGACGCCGCTCGGCGAGATGGAGCTCGCGCTCCTCGCCGGATTCCAGGCCTGTTCGGAGAGGCCGATCTTCGCCTGCTTCGCTCCGGAGGAGAAGCGGGTGACGATCCCGATTCGTGTGGTCGAAGCGGGATCCCCGATCCAGGCGCAACATGCCCAGCTCTTCGCTGCGCCTTCCTCCGCCGCCCCGGACGAGCCGTCGGAGGAGGCCTGGCTCGAGGAAGCGGAGGCCTCCGGGGTGCCGGACCAGGAGGAGCTCGGCGTCCAGGAGGGGCTCGCCGCGAAACTCCGCGGCGCCCTGGCTCGAGGCTCCTGGATCGCGTTCCTCCTCGTCTTCACAGCGGGGTTCCTGACCTCGTTCACCCCCTGCGTCTATCCGATGATCCCGATCACGATCGGCTTCGTCGCCGGGCGCAGCCAGGGGAAGCTCTCCGGATTCGTCCTCTCGCTGTTCTTCGTGCTCGGGATCGCGATCGTCTACTCGACGCTCGGGCTTGCCGCCGCGCTCGGAGGTGGAGTGTTCGGGGCGGCCCTACAGAGCACCGCGGCGGTCGTCTTCATCGCGGTCGTCTTCGGGGTGATGGGGATCTCGATGCTCGGAGCCTTCGACATCGCCCTGCCGTCCGGGCTCCAGACGAAGATGGCGACGGGACGCCGCGGCGGGTTCGCCGGCGCGGTTCTGATGGGTGGGGTCACCGGGCTGGTCGCCTCTCCCTGCGTCGGACCGGTGCTCGTGGTCCTGCTGACCTGGGTCGCCCAGGTCGGCCGGCCGGTCTACGGGTTCACGCTCCTGTTCACCTTCGCGGTCGGCCTCGGCTTGCTGTTCCTCCTGCTCGGAACGTTCGTCGGCGCGATGAAGGCGCTGCCGAAGGCGGGACAGTGGATGGAAGATGTGAAGCACTACTTCGGATGGATCTTCCTCTTCCTGGCCGTCTTCTTCCTGCGCACCGAGATCGGACCCGCCGCGACGCGGATCGCCTACGGGGTCTTGTTGATCCTGTTCGCGAGCCAGATCGGAGCGTTCCGATTCCTTCCGGCAAGCGCCCATGGGGGACGTTGGTCGAAAGGGTTCGGGATCGTGTTCCTCGTCCTCGGAATCACGACCATGACCGATGGCTTGGCGACCCAGTTCGGCTGGAAGGAGGTCCTGCGCTCCGGAAGCGGGGGACCCGTCGCCGGAGTGGAGGGGACGTTGCAGTGGAGGACCGACGAGACGGCCGCGCTCGCCGACGCGCGCGAAGCCGGGAAGCCGGTCCTGCTCGACTTCACCGCCGAGTGGTGCGCCGCCTGCCATGAGCTGGACGAGAAGACGTGGGTCGAGCCGCGGGTCGCATCGATCCTGCAGGACTTCGTCCTCCTGCGGCTGGACATGACTGATCGGTCACCCGAGACGCAGGCCCTGGGAGAACGCTGGAACGTTACCGGGTTGCCGACCGTGATCGTTCTCGACGGGGAAGGCAACGAGGTGGACCGCTTCTTCGGGTTCCGCAGCGCCGACCAGGTTCTGCCTCTCCTGCGACGGGCCGGATAGGAGACGATGGAGGCGCCGCTCCGGCCGACGCGGGCCGTATCGGTGCTCGGCCACCCGGTCACGGGCCTGGCTCCGATCCTCCTGCTCTCCTTCGGATGGATCCTGCTCGCCGTGACGTTCGTGCCGCGGCTCCTGGCCCAGCTCCGGGAGCGTGGCCTGGATCCGAGCCTCGCCTCCCT
>WJJW01000273.1 GCA_014729455.1 Candidatus Eiseniibacteriota bacterium | reverse complement strand
GCCGAATGGGGGCCAGGGGCAGGAGCGTTCCCTCTCGGTCGCATCGGTGCTATACTGTTGCGCGAGAATCCGTGAGCTTGCTCGAGGTCCGGCTGCTCCCCCGGACGCGAATCTCGCCTCGATGACGCGCCGCTGGACCTTCTAATCGCGATTGGAGGTCGCCATGCGTTCACTCCCCGCTTCCGGGATCGGCCTGGTCGCCTTCCTTCTCGTCGTCGTCCCGCCGGCCTCGTCGACGCCTCCCGACATCGGAGAGGAGTTCGTTCTGGATCACGGCTTCCGGTACTCCTATGAGGTCACCGAGGCGATGACGGCTACGATGGCGGTCTCCGACTCCTCGGTCCTCTTCCTTTGGGGTGAAGACGGCGGGTACGACATCGTCGGGATCGAGACCGCCCCGGATGGCGGTCCCCTGGGGAGCGACATGGCGGCTCCCATCATGGAGGGAAGCCACATGGATCTCTCCGATCCGGACGAGTTCGGTTGGAAGATGGTCTTCGGGTACGGGAGCTTCTGGCAGGAGCCGACACGCGTCGCCGTACGGAATCTCGATCCCCGGACGTTTGAGACCACCGGGGAGGCCGTTCTCGACCCGACGGGCGGCACGAGCGTCCGGAACCACGAGATCGCGAGGGGAGACGGGTTCCATGTCGTTTGCTGGCTCGAGGGCTCGGGCTCTCGGACTCTTCGCTTGAGCCGGATCACTCCGGATCTGAGCCTGATCGACCCGGAACCGATCGCGGTCGCGACGGGCGTGGTCGAGTCTGCGCTCGATCTGGAGATGCGATCCGACGGCGGGATCCTCGGGTATATCGACGGGACCGCTCAGGCGACCGTCCAGCTTCTCGGCGCCGACGGTCTCCCGTCGGGTGGGCCGATCCACCTCGGATCGGCCGGGACCTTCGTTGCCCCCCAGATTGCGGTCGATGCGACGGACGAAGGATGGGGCGTCGTCTGGACCGGGACTTCCTCCATGATCCAGTGTGCGTACCTGGATGCGGAGGGATCGCCGATCGCTCCTGGCGTGTTTTCCATCGAGAGCGCCTACCACGAGTCGGGTCTGGACGTGGCGTGCGGAGCCGACGGGGTCGGCCTGGTCACGTGGCGAGACGGGTTCGGCGGCTTCGGGATCTACGCCACGAGAATCCAAGAGGGAGTGGGCAGGATCGGCGGACGATGGACCCTGGACGATGACAGCCCGTGTTGGATCGAGTCCTATCAGGATGTTCGATCGACCGCCTGCGGCTGGACGGGAGACCGTTTCGCAGTCTGTTGGGTTTCCTACCACGGCCCTCCGGTGGGAACGGAAGATCCGCAGGACCGGGAGGCCAGAGACTACACGGGCAGACGGCCAGTCTTGGCGCAGTGGTTCGATACGGAGGGGGAGCCGCTCTACGATGACCCCGTCCCGCTGTCCAAGCACTCGGATCCCCGGCACACGCTCGTGCACCCGACCTCCACGGGGCATATGACGATCACCCGCGATGCCGAGCGAGACCAGTACTTCCACCTCATCCAACTCGATCGAGACGGTCGGATGTCGGAGGAGCCTTCCCGGTACAGGACGATCGCAGGGTGGGACAACTGCGATCTCGACAACTGCGAACTCCACTGGATATCGAACCTGGCATACAGAAGATGGAACGAGGACGCCGGGGTCGTTTACCTCTACACAGAGTACCACCGCAATGAGCACTTCTCCCATTCGAACGACTCCATCGTTCTCGATCGCGTGCAAAGCGACGGCCAGTTGCTGTCCCGCACGTCGACGTATGCCTCTGCTGACGAGTTCCAGGTCGGCTCCTATGACGCCGCCCTGGGGCCGGACAGCTCTCTTGTCGTGTTCACCGTGGATGAGCCCGGGGGGAATCCGTCTTACGGCAAGGTCCGGCTACTCGAGAACGTGACTGCCCACGCCCTCCGGGAGTGGGAGCTTTCGGGTCCGGAGCCCGTGACGAACATCACGACGAGCGCTCTCCAGGATGGGACCGGGCGCTACTTGGTCGTTTGGCTGCAGGGGAACTCGATCCGACGGGCGACCGCGGATCCCGCGCAGCCGGGCGGTCTGGTCGGCGAGCCCTTCGCCACTGGATTCTCCGCGTACGGGCGGCCCTGGCTCATCGACGGTTCCGGCCAGATCCTATTGATCTTTCCCGCCTCTCCCGGATCTGGCTACGACATCTTCGCGCAGCGGTACGACGCCGAGGGAACCCCGCTCGATGTGGAGCCGTTTGCGGTGTGCGAGCTTCCGTACGACCAGGGCAGCGTGAATGGCTACTGGGACGGTTCCCGGTACCTGGTTGTCTACTCCGGCGACGCCAACGACCGACAGGTCTACGGCAACCGGATCGATCCCGACGGGGGGGTGCACGACGGAGACGGATTCGTGATCAGCCCGGACTTCGGCGGGTACGCCTATGTCGCTTCCGACACCGCGGGACACGCGCTGGTCACGTACGACTGGAACCGAGCCCGACGGATCGACGATTCCGGTCCGGTGGTCGACGTCCCGGAAGATCCGATCGGGGTAGGACGTATCGCCCAAGCCCGGATCACCCCGAATCCGACGACGGGATCGTGCAGGCTCAGCGCCTCGCTGCCGCCGGGAGAGACCGCGACGATCCGTGTCTACGACGCCACCGGCCGGGAGGTAGCGCGGGGCGGGATTTCGGCGGGATCCGGGAAGAACCCGCTGGTCTGGAACGGGCGGCTCCCGAACGGCCGCAATGCGCCCGCGGGAATGTACGTCGTTCGGATCGAGAGGAGTGGAGAGGAAATCGTCCGGAAGCTGCTGCTGCTCCACTAGGTCGTCTGGATCGCGCGTTCGGGGCATGGGTGTGGATCAGTAGTTGGAGGCGTCGCGATCCGGCTGAAAGGCGAGCAATCGGGAAACCTGATCGACTCTCACGTGAAGGAGCTGACCATGGAGGAGACGCGAAGACTCATTCCTGGGTATTGGAAGATTGTCCCAGCCCTTGCCGCCGTCGCCTTGCTGTCGATCCTACCCGCGCAGGCAACCGTCCTGGACGTCCCGTCGGATCCGTATCCCACGATCCAGGCGGGGCTGGATGCCGCCCAGCCTGGGGACACGGTCCTGGTCGCTGCCGGAACCTACCATGGAGAGGGCAACTCCAATCTGGAGTTCGGTGGCAAGGACATCGTCTTGCTCTCGGAGTCGGGAGCCGAGCAGACGGTGATCGAGCCCGAGGGGCGCGGGTTCACCTTCTATGAGAGCGGGGAGACCTCCGCGGCGGTCATCGATGGATTCACCGTTCGGTACGGCTACGGACAGGAAGGGGGCGGGATGCTCTGCGAGGACGCCTCCCCCACTGTACGCGACTGCGTCTTCGAGATGTGCAGCGCCTACAACAGAGGCGGAGGGATCAAGGTGCGCACCGAGGTCCCCATGGAGATCACGGGCTGCACGGTCCGGAACTGCTGGGCCGGCGGTTGGGACCAGGACACCGGGTATGGAGGCGGCCTCTATCTCTGGGGACCGGTCACGCTGAAGGAGTGCCGGATCGCCGGCAACCACGTCCAGTCCAGCAGCTACCCGGGAGAAGGCGGCGGCGCTTACATGTTCGGTCCGGGAGGATCTCTCACCGACTGCGTGATTGAGAACAACTCGGTCGACGTTCCGGAGTGGGACTTCTTCGGGAGGGGTGGGGGTATTGCTGGAAACCCCGACACGATCGTGCGTTGCCGCATCACGGGCAACTACGGGGGCGGCGAAGGGGGCGGCTTGCTGATTTCCCATGCCGAGATCGTCGAGTGTCTCATCGCCGGGAACCTGGCCCGCAACCGTGGCGCGGGCATCGCCTCAAACGGCGGCGACGTGACGATCCGGTCCTCGACCATCGCGTCGAACCTGACGACCGGAGGCGACGAAGATCGCGTCGGCGGAGGCGTATGGGTCGGCGACGGCGGGGCCGTCCATGTGGTGCGGTCCATCCTCTGGGGCAACTGCGCGGAGGCCGGCGGCGACCAGATCTCCGCCTCGGGTTTTCTGGCGTCGGCGCACTTCTACTGCAGCGCGGTGGACACGGCGGGAGTCGCTGGGGAGGCCGTCTACGGTCAGGGGAACATCTTCGTGGACCCTCTCTTCTGCGATCCCGGCCCGTGTGACGAGGCCCCCACGTTGGCAGGGGATTTCACGCTGTCCTCCGACTCCCCCTGTCTGCCCGGCAACCATCCGGACGGGTTCCAGGAGTGCGGGCTGGTCGGCTCGCTGCCGGTCGGCTGCCCGGTGACCGGTCTTCCCGAGGGCCCGCGGGACGATCGGTCCGCCGCGATATCGTTGGAGATTCCGAACCCGTTCCGGAGCGGTTCGAAGCTCACCGTCACGGTCGTTCCACGCAGGGAGGAACGAAGCGAGATGCTTTCGCTGCGGATCCACGATGCTTCCGGTCGGGCGGTCCGGTCGCTCTACCGAGGCGAGCTGCCGAGCGGCCCGCGTTCATTCACCTGGGAAGGGACGGATGACCGGGGCCGGCCGGTCGCCGCCGGGATCTACTTCGTCCGGGCGGACTTCGCAGGACGGACGGAGGGCCGGAGCTTCTTGCTCGTTCCATAGATCGCCGCGGACTCGCACACGGGATCGGACATCACGGCCGCCTGATCCGCCGGATGACGGTGACCCCCGATCTCCAGCCGAGATAGACGCGCTGCGAGACCTTGTCGCCGACGAGATCGAGGAGCCGCGCCACCGACTGCGCCCGCTCCTCGGTGAGGCCGAGCGCGAGCGGCAACAGGGCGATCCGCAGGATTGCCGAGAGCCCGAACAGGATGTGGGTGTTGATCCAGATCCCGGCTCCCCACGGGATCCGCCAGTCCCGGGCGAGATCGGCCAGGAGGCCGCCGCCGACCGAGGCGACGAAGGTGAACAGACCGACCGCGAGCGCATGAACGCCGAGATAGGCGGAGCGGTCCCGATCGGGAGCGGTCACGAGGAGCAGGTTGAATCCGGCCAGCGTGAACCCCGGCCAGAAGAGGCCGGTCAGCGCCGCGTCGAGCCAGATCGGCCATAGCCTCTCCGGTCCCGCGAGAAGCCAAAGGGCCGGAAGGAGGGAGACCCCGATCAGGTTGAATGCGAGGACCGGCCGGTTGCCGACCCGGTCGATGATCCGTCCCCACAGGGGCTGGGTCAGCAGGTTCAGCACGCCGGCGAAGATCGAGTACAGGGCGATCGTGGAGTAGCGCATCTGGAGCGTGCGCACCATGTGCGCCACGAAGAACGGAGCGGCGATCCCGATTGCCAGAGACCAGAGGACGACGAACCGGAGCAGCGGACGGAACGCGGAATCGGCCAGCGGGCGGCGGATCGTCTCCAGCAGCGGCCTGCGGCGCTCCCCGGAAAGCGGCGGCTCCCACTGTCTCGCGAGCAGGCCGGCGGCGACGATCGCGCAGACGACGGCGGCGCCGAAGATCCAGGCGAACCCGTCCTCCTGCCGGCCGGCGGAGAGGAACCGGTCGAACACCCGTCCCGTCGCGTAGCCGGTCGCCATCCCGACCGCGCCCGGGCCGGTCGGCCGGAGCCAGGCCAGCGGGATCAGGACGATCCAGACGCTCCGCCCGGCGAGGGAGGCCGCCATCGCGATCGGCCTTCGTCGCCCGAAATGGGCGACCGCCTGAGCGCCGAAGATCGATCCGAAGCTCGACAAGGCGGTCATCGCCGTGAGGAGTCCGAGCGCGAGCGGTCCCGCGCCGAGGAAGAGCGCGTAGGCGGTGAGGAGCGATCCGGTGGTGATCGTGAAGTGGACGTTCGCGAACGATCCCTCGGCGATCGAGATCCTCTGGCTGCGCAGCGGCTCGCCCGCCGGGACGGCGTTCGGCCCGGGTCTCTCGTGGTGCAAGTGCGGTCCTCCGGTTGTCGGCGTCGGAACGAAACGGGGACCGGTACGGCGAGCAAGAGGGCCCGTCCGGCTGCGTTCCTGGTCCCTGGGCCGCCAGATCCTGGTGGGTCCCGGGAGCGGGGTCTTCCCGGCGAAGCGGCAAACGACTGCAGTTGAGTAGCTTACACTTTCCCGCTTCTGGCATGGCCCATGCACCCCTTCCCCGGGATGATGACAAGAACCTCAGAGATCGTGGCCGGCCTCGCCGTCCTGCTGGTCCTTCTCGCCGGATGCGCGGGCGGGAGGCAGACCGCCGCGTTCGAGCGCTGGCAGGCGACGGAGGAGCGTGAGCCGGAGCGACCGGCGATCGCGCCGGCGGATACGGTCCGCACCCTGGACCAGGTCGTCGCGACCGCTCTGCGGAAGAACCGATCGGTCGAGGCGGCGCGCCAGGACTGGAGAGCGGCGCTCGAGGAGGCCCCGCAGGCTGGCGCCCTGCCGGATCCGGTTCTCTCGTTCGGGTATTTCATCGAGGAGGTCGAGACCCGCGTCGGCCCGCAGAAGCAGCGGCTCGGCGTCAAGCAGTCCGTCCCCTGGTTCGGGACCCTCGGCGCGCGCAAGGAGGCCGCGCTCGCCGGCGCCGAGGCGGCCCGCTACCAGTACCTCCAGGCGGCGGCCGATCTGGTCCGCGACGCGAAGCGGGCCTACGCCGATCTCTACGAGCTGTCGGCCTCGATCGAGGTCACCCGCGCGAACCACGCGCTGCTGCGCTACTGGGAGCGCGTGTTGAGCACCCGGTATTCGACCGGTGAGGCGGGCTACAGCGATCTGATCCAGGTGCAGGTCGAGCTGGCGCGGCTGGAGGACCGGCTCCGGAGCCTCGAGGAGCGGCGGGATCCGCTCGTCGCGGCGTTGAACGCGCTGATGGACCGCCCGGCCGCGGCGCCGGTCGGTGTCCCGACCGTGCTTCCCGACGAGGAACCGTCTCCCGATGCGACGGCGGTGCGGAAGGCGCTCCGGGACCGGAACCCCGATCTGCGCGCGCATCGGGCGATGGTCGAGCGCGAGGAGGCCGGCGCCGATCTCGCCGGCAAGTCGGGCTATCCCGACTTCACCGTCGGCGTGGACTGGATCCGGACCGATCCGCGGAAGATCGACGGGCTCGCCGATGACGGCAAGGACCCGATACTGGCGCACGTCGGAGTGCGGCTGCCGTTGTGGCGGGGCCGCGTCTCCGCGGCGAAAGAGGAGGCGGAGGCGCGGCGGGAAGCGGCCGCCGCGCGTCTCGAGGATCGGACGCGATCGCTGGCCGCGCACCTCGAGACCCTGCTGTACCGCTACGAGGATGCCGACCGCCGGATCGGGCTCTACCGCGACGCGATGATCCCGAAAGGAGAGCAGGCGCTGGAGGCGGCGTCGAGCGCCTACGAGGCGGGCGAGGCCGACTTCCTGCGCGTCCTCGACGCCGAGCGCACCTTGCTGGAGTTCGAGCTGTCCCTGGCACGGGCGCGGGCCGATCGCCTCCGCACGCGCGCGGGGATCGATGCGCTCCTCGGAGGAGGAGCGATTAAAAGCCGAGGAGAATGATGACGCGACACGAGGAACGCAAAAGCGCCGGACGGGGACGGTGGATCCTCCTCGTCCTGGCCGTCTTCGCGGTCGGGCTGGTGGCCGGGAGCTGGCTCTTCGGGGGCGGGGAGGCTCCGCCGGCCGACGCGCCGATGCAGCGGGCCCACGATCACGAGGAAGAGGCGACGGTCTGGACCTGCTCGATGCATCCCCAGATCAAGCTGCCGGAAGAGGGCAAGTGCCCGATCTGCTTCATGGATCTGATCCCGCTGGAGTCCGATTCGGGCGAGGAGTCGCCCGTCCGCTTGCAGATGTCGGAGGCGGCGATCCAGCTCGCCGAAATCGAAACGGCGCCGGTCGTGCGGCAGGATCTCGAGACGAGGATCCGTCTGTCCGGGAAGGTGGCCGTCGACGAGCGGCGCGTCAAGCGGATCACCGCCTGGGTCCCCGGCCGGCTGGAGCGGCTGTTCGTGGACTTCACCGGCTCGGTGGTCGATGCCGGGGATCCGCTGGTCGAGATCTACAGCCCCGACCTCTACAGCGCGCAGGTGGAGCTGCTGCAGGCGATCCGCGCCCGGAGCGAGCTGGCCGCGGCGGGCGCCGGCGTCCTCCGGGAGACCGCCGAGAGCACGGTCGCGGCGGCGCGGGAGAAGCTCCAGCTGCTCGGCCTGACCGAGGCGCAGATCGCGGCGATCGAGGAGCGGGGAGCGGCGAGCGAGCGGATCACGATCCACGCGCCGATCGGCGGGACGGTGGTCCACAAGAACGCGGTCGAGGGAGCCTACGTCGAGACGGGGACGCCGATCTACACGATCGCCGATCTGTCGCGGGTCTGGGTGATGCTCGACGCCTACGAGTCGGACCTGACGTGGGTCGACGAGGGGGATGAGGTCGAGTTCCGGGTCGAGGCGCTGCCGGGGGAGACCTTCACGGGGACCGTCGCCTTCGTCGATCCGGTGGTGGATCCGGGGACGCGCGCGGTGACGGTCCGGCTCGACGCCGCGAACCCGGCCCGCCGGTTGAAGCCGGAGATGTTCGTCCGCTCGACGATCGAGGCGAATGCGGACGGCGAGCCGCAGCTCGCGATCCCAGCGACGGCGCCGCTCATCACCGGGAAGCGGGCGGTGGTCTACGTCCGCGTGCCCGACACGGAGAAGCCGACCTTCGAGGGGCGCGAGGTGGTGCTGGGACCGCGCGCGGGGGATCTCTACGCCGTTCGTTCCGGTCTCGAAGAGGGGGAGCGGGTCGTCGTCGAGGGCGCCTTCAAGATCGACAGCGAGATGCAGATCCGAGCGAAGCCGAGCATGATGAACCCGCCGGAGGAGGAATCCTCTCCTGAAGAGGAGCCCGGCGATGAGGGGCCGGATCCGCGGATCGCCGCTCTGCGCGAGGCGCCGGACCGATTCGTCGACGCGCTCCGGCCTCTGCTCGGCGCTTACCTCACGGTGCAGCGGGCGCTGGCGGCCGATGATGCGACGGCGACGCGGGCGGCCCTGGCGGAGGTCGAGAAGACGCTGGCCGCGGTCGACGCGACGGCGCTCGCGCCGAAGGCCCGCGAAGCCTGGATGGAGATCACGGGCTCGATCCGCGCCGGGCTGGAGGAGGCGGCCGACACCGAGGACCTCGCGACGATCCGCGCCGGCTTCGAGCCGATCAGCGAGGCGGTGATCCTGCTCGAGCGCGCGTTCGGTCCTCCGACCGGCGAAATCCATCGACTCGCCTACTGCCCGATGGCGTTCGAGAACGAGGGCGCCTACTGGATCCAGACCGAAGAGGAGATCAGCAATCCGTACTTCGGGGAGATGATGCTCCGCTGCGGCTCGATCGAGGAGACGTTCGGGGGGGCGGATCGGTGATCGACCGGTTGATCCGCTTCTGCCTGGAGAACAAGCTCGTCGTCCTGCTGGCGGCGGTCTTCCTGATCGCGTGGGGGATCGGGGTCGCGCCGTTCGACTGGGACCTCGGCGGGCTTCCGCGGGATCCGGTCCCGGTCGACGCGATCCCCGACATTGGCGAGAACCAGCAGATCGTCTTCACCGAGTGGATGGGACGCTCTCCGCAGGACGTCGAAGACCAGATCACCTACCCGATGACCGTCGCGCTCCTCGGGATCCCCGGGGTGAAGACGATCCGCAGCTACTCGTTCTTCGGCTTCTCCACCATCTACGTGATCTTCGAGGATGGCGTCGAGTTCTACTGGTCCCGCTCCCGCGTGCTGGAGAAGCTCGGATCGCTGCCGCCGGGCACGCTCCCGGAAGGGGTGACGCCGGCGCTCGGTCCCGACGCGACCGCCCTGGGGCAGGTCTTCTGGTACACGCTGGAAGGACGGGACCCGGAGGGGAACCCGACCGGCGGCTGGGGCCTCGATGAGCTGCGAAGCATCCAGGACTGGTACGTCCGCTACGGGTTGCAGGCGGCCGACGGGGTCAGCGAGGTCGCCTCGATCGGCGGGCACGTCCGCGAGTACCAGATCGACGTCGATCCAGCGGCGATGCGCGAGCAGGGAATTGACCTGGAGGAAGTGTATAACGCGGTGCGAATGTCTAACCTCGACGTCGGCGCGCGGACGATCGAGGTGAATCGGGTCGAGTACGTCGTCCGCGGTCTCGGCTTCATCCAGGGGGTCGAGGACATCGAGAAGACGGTCGTGAAGACCCGGGACCATGTGCCGATCACGATCGCCGACGTCGCGCACGTCCAGATCGGTCCTGCGTTCCGCCGCGGTGTCCTCGACAAGGAGGGGGCCGAGGCGGTCGGAGGGGTCGTCGTCGTCCGCCATGGCGAAAACCCGCTCGCCGCGATCCAGGCCGTGAAGGAGAAGATCGCCGAGATCTCCCCGGGATTGCCGAAGAAGACCCTGCCCGACGGAACGGTCTCGCAGGTCACGATCGTTCCCTTCTACGACCGGACCGGCCTGATCTACGAGACGCTCGGCACGCTGAACACCGCGCTCACCGACGAGATCCTGGTCACGATCATCGTGGTGATCCTGATGCTGTTGCACCTGCGCAGTTCGGTCCTCGTGGCGGGACTCTTGCCGGTCGCGGTTTTGATGACCTTCATCGGGATGAAGCTCTTCAAGGTCGACGCGAACATCGTCGCGCTTTCGGGAATCGCGATCGCGATCGGGACGATCGTCGACATGGGGATCGTGATCACGGAGAACATCCTCAAGCACAAGGCCCAGGCTCCGCCCGGGGAGAGACCGCTGGCGATCGTGCACCGAGCGACGACGGAAGTCGGCGGAGCGGTCTTGACCGCGATCCTCACGACGGTGATCAGCTTCCTTCCCGTTTTCACATTGACCGCAGCAGAAGGGAAGTTGTTCAAGCCACTCGCTTATACAAAGACCTTCGCGCTGATCGCATCGATCATCGTGGCGCTGACGATCATTCCAGCCGTCGCGCAGATCCTCTTCTTCCGCGGCGAGCGGTCGGGACGCGTCAGGAGAATCGGGACCGGCGTGCTCCTCGCCGCTGTCGGGCTCTGGATCGCGATCCGCTTCGGCTGGCTGATCGGTCTCGTCGTGATCGTGGTCGGCCTGTATCGAGTGTTCCGCGAGAGGATCCCCGCGGCGATCTCGAAGCGGGCCGTCCTGCTCGGCAGCCTGGCGGCGGTCCTGGTCGTCGGTGTGATCCTCACCGAGCACTGGTTGCCGCTCGGCCCGGAGAAGGGGCTGGTGGTCAACGTGCTGTTCGTGGCGCTCCTGATCGCGGGGGTGATGGTTCCGGTCTGGCTCTACCAGCGCTGGTACGAGCCGATCCTGCGGTGGTGCTTGGCTCACAAGAGAGCGTTCCTGGCGATCCCGGCCGCGGCGGTCCTCTTCGGGTTGACGATCTGGCTCGGCTTCCCGACGGTGTTCGGCTTCGTTCCGGGGGCGATCGGCGGAGTCGGGATCGATCCGACGTTCCTGGAGAGCTCCCGGCCGTGGGTCTGGGCGAGCCACAAGCTGCCGGGCCTGGGCAAGGAGTTCATGCCGAACCTCGACGAGGGTTCCTACCTCTACATGCCGACGACGATGCCGCACGCCTCGATGGAGGAGGCGATCGACGTCATGCAGAAGCTCGACCAGGCGATCTACGCGATCCCGGAGGTGGAGACCGTGGTCGGGAAGATGGGGCGGGTCGACAGCTCGCTCGACCCGGCGCCGTTGTCGATGCTCGAGGCGGTGATCAACTACAAGCCGGAGTATGTCACCGACGAGTCGGGGCACCGGCTCCGCTTCCGGTACGACGAGGAGACGGAGGAGTTCGCGCGCGACGAGGCCGGCCAGCTGATCCCCGATCCCGGCGGGCGGCCGTACCGCAACTGGCGTCCGGAGATCCGCGACCCCGACGACATCTGGGACGAGATCGTCCGTGTCGCCAAGCTTCCCGGGACCACCTCGGCGCCGAAGCTCCAGCCGATCGCGACCCGGATCGTGATGCTCCAGTCGGGCATGCGCGCGCCGATGGGAGTGAAGGTCCGGGGGCCGGATCTCGAGACGATCGAGCGGGTCGGCCTCGAGATCGAGCAGCACCTGAAGGACGTCCCCGGCGTGCTGCCCGCCTCGGTCCTCGCCGATCGGATCGTCGGCAAGCCGTATCTCGAGATCGTCCACGACAGGGACGCACTCGCGCGTTACGGACTGTCGATCCTACAGGTGCAGGAGGTCGTCGAGGTGGCGATCGGCGGCAAGCGGCTGACGACGACGGTCGAGGGGCGGGAGCGCTACCCGGTACGGGTCCGCTACCAGCGGGAGCTGCGCAACGATCTCGAGTCGCTCGGCGAGATCCTGGTGCCGACGCCCGGCGGCGCGCAAGTCCCGCTGGAGCAACTCGCCGAGATCCGCTACGTTCGCGGCCCGCAGGTGATCAAGAGCGAGGACACGTTCCTCGTCGGCTACGTCGTCTTCGACAAGCAGGACGACGCTGCCGAGGTCGACGTCGTGCAGCGGGCGCGGGCGCATCTGGACGATCTCCGGGACGCCGGGGTCCTCGAGATCCCGCCGGGGGTGAGCTACTCGTTCGCCGGCAGCTACGAGAACCAGGTCCGCTCGGAAAAGACCCTGGCAGTCGTGCTCCCGCTCGCGCTGTTCCTGATCTTCCTGATCCTCTACTTCCAGTTCCGGCGGATTCCGACGACGCTGCTCGTCTTCTCGGGGATCTTCGTCGCCTGGGCGGGCGGGTTCATCCTGAGCTGGCTCTATGGACAGCCGTGGTGTCTGGACTTCTCGCTGTTCGGAACGAACCTGCGCGAACTCTTCGCGATGGGGCCGATGAACCTGAGTGTGGCCGTCTGGGTCGGGTTCCTCGCGCTGTTCGGGATCGCGACCGACGACGGCGTGATCATGGCCACCTACCAGGACCAGGTGTTCCGGCGGAAGCGGCCGGCAACGATCGACGAGGTCCGCAACGCCGTTGTCGAGGCGGGCAAGAAGCGGATCCGACCGGCGCTGATGACCGCGGCGACGACGATCCTCGCGCTGGTTCCGGTCCTGACCTCGACCGGGCGCGGCTCGGACGTGATGGTCCCGATGGCGATCCCGTCGTTCGGCGGGATGTGCCTCGTGCTGATCACGGTCCTCGTCGTTCCGACGATCTACAGTGCGATCGAGGAGACGAGGGTGCGCCGCGCGGCCGGCGGAAACGGTCCGTGAGATCCGATTCAAACCGGTTATCATGAGAAGTAGATGGATGCGAAGACCGTTACAGAACCGCGTCGCTTGACGATCCGCGTCGACGGGATGACCTGCGGGGGATGCGAGCAGACCGTGCAGCAGCGGCTCGGCGCGCTGGAGGGGGTACGCGCGGTTATCGCCGACGCGGAGGCGGGACGCGCGGTGCTCGAGGTCGACCGCGCGCCCTCGGCCGAGGAGGTCGAGAGGGCCCTCTCCGAGACCAAGTTCCGGATCCCGCGCGAGCGGCAGCACCTGATCGTCGACGGGATGACCTGCGAGGGATGCGCGGGCGCGGTGCGCGATCTCCTGAGCGCGGTCCCGCTCGTCGAGTCGGTCGACGTCGATCTCTCCGCGGGCCGCGCGGTCGTTCTGCACCGGGGAGTACCGGTGGAGGACCTGCTCGCCGTCTTCGAGCGGGACGGGGTGCGGTACGAGGCGCGTCCTTGCCACGCCGAGCCGGTCGAGGCCGAGGCGTGTCCGGTCGCCCCTCCCCCGAGCGAAGAGGACCGGCCGCTCCCGGCGCCGGAATCCCGCATCGTACATGGCACCGTCCACCTCGCCGTCACCGGGATGACCTGCGCGAGCTGCGTGGCGAAGGTCGAGAAGGCGCTGGCCGCCCGTCCCGGCGTCGGCGAGGCGAACGTCAGCTTCGCAGCCGGCACCGCGATGATCCGGACCGGGGAAGCGGGAACCGATCTCGGCGACCTGATCTCCGCGATCCGGAGCGCCGGACCGTACGAGGCGAAGCCGCTCGACGGCGAGGCCGGCGACGACGAGCTGGCCGCGGAGCAGGAG
>WJJW01000033.1 GCA_014729455.1 Candidatus Eiseniibacteriota bacterium | reverse complement strand
CCGGAGGAAGCCCGCCGGAAAGGCGGCGTAGATCGTCTCGAGATCGACCTCGGGGTTGCTTCCCTGCTCGCGCGCCCGCTTCTCGCTGCGCCAGCGTTCGCCCGCGAAGCTCTCCCTGCTCGAGGACGGGTGCAGCGCGCCCGCCTCGCGCAGCCGGTCCGCGACGAGGAAGGCGACGTCCGTCGGTTCCGGCACCATGCGCCAGACGACGGTGTCGAAGACATCGAGGCTCAAGAGATCGAAGGAGCCGGGAGCGATCCGTGCGCGGATCGACTCGATCCGTGCGTCGACGCTTCCCGCCGCGCGCGCGCGTGGCGGAGCCTGCAGAGCGCTAGCGGCTCTCATCCGAAGAGCAGCACGCGTCACCACAGCGCTCCTTGTCCCGCCCGTTGAGCTTGTTCCGCAAGGTGCGATCGCTGATGCCGAGCAGGTGGGCGGCTCGACTGCGGTGTCCGTTCGTCCGCTCCAGCGCGCGCTGGATCGCCATCTTCTCGATCCGCTTCAGGTCGAGATCCGCGAGGCCATCCTCCCGGCGGTCCGTCGCGTGTCCGGCCGGTCGCTTCGTCTCCGCGAGCTGGAACGCCTCGTACGGGATCTTGTCCGTGCGGCAGAGGATCACCGCCCGCTCCACCGCGTTTTCCAGCTCTCGGATGTTGCCCGGCCAGGGGTAGGCGGCCAGCGCGTGCGCGGTCTCCTCCGAGACGGTCGGGGGACGGATCCCCAGCTCCGTCGCGGTTCGAGCCGCGAACCGGCGAAGCAGGAGCGGGATGTCCGTCTTCCGCTCCCGGAGCGACGGAATGCGCACCGGGACCACGCTGAGCCGGTAGTAGAGGTCGCTGCGGAAGCGCCCTTTCTCGATCTCCTCGAGCATGTTCTGGTTCGTCGTCGCGACGATCCGCACGTCGACCCGGACCGGCCGGGTTCCCCCGACACGCTCGAACTGCTGTTCCTGGACGGCCCGCAGGAGCTTCGCCTGCAGGTCGATCCGCATCTCGGAGATCTCGTCGAGGAGGAGCGTTCCGAGATGGGCTCGTTCGAAGGCGCCCGGCATCCGGGAGGTGGCGCCGGTGAACGCGCCCCTCTCATGGCCGAACAGCGTGCTTTCGACCAACCCTTCCGGCAGTGCCGCACAGTTGACGACCACGAACGGCTTGTGGATCCTCGGGCTCAGCTCGTGGATCGCCCGCGCGAGCAGCTCCTTGCCGGTGCCGGACTCCCCCTCCAAGAGAACCGTCGCCCGGGTCGCGGCGACCGTCTGGACCATCTCCCGGACCCGCGTCAGCGCCGGACTCTCCCCGATGATCTGATCGAGAACGGACGGGGTGCCGGGCCCACCCGGATGGTCCCCCGGCTCCTCGTCCTCATGCCGGCAGATCACGAGCGCGGACTGGACGGCGCCCCGGAGCGCTTCCCCGTTGATCGGTTTCGGAAGGTAATCGACGGCGCCGCAACGGAGACACCGGACCGCGTCCTCGACGCTCGCGTCCCGGTTGGTCAGGATCACGGGGATCCGATGGCCTCCCCGGCGGAGCAGATCGAGCAGGCGCAGGCCGCTCCCCTCCGGCATGCGGTGTTCGGAGATGATCAGATCGATCGGCTCCCGCTCGACCAGGCGCGTCGCTTCCTCGGGGGTGGCGGCCTGGACCGCCAGATGACCGCACCGGGCCAGGGCCTCCTCCAAGACGACCGACGCGGTCGGCTCGCTCTCCACACACAGAATCTTCGGCATCAGGTCCTCATGGGTCGTCTAGTGCATGTAGGGCAGAATGCTCGTCTTCAGGATCTTGGCGACCGCCGCGTACGCCTGTTCCATTGCGGTCTGCGCGACGACGACCTCCACCGCGGCCTCGGTCGGATCGGCGTTCAGCAGGGCATCGCTCTGCGTCAAGAGGCGGGCGGATTCCTGCGCGAGCCGGGTTTGGGCGTCCTCCACCCGACCGAGTCGGGTCCCGACCTCTCCGCGTACACGGACGACCGCGTCGGATGCGGCGGCGAGGCTCCGGGCGGCCTCCCCGATCCCGTCCGGCTCCCCGGCTGCGATCTCTTCCACCAGCCGATCGATCGCCTCAAGCGGGGCGACGAAGATCTCCTCGCCCGAGTGGTTCCCGTCGACATAGGTTCCTTCAGCGATCTCGATCCGGCGCGGAGAACCGCCTCCCGCGTAATCTCCGTCAGCGGAGAAAGGGGGGGTCCGGCTTCGCGCCCCGCCGAACAGGTATTCGTTTCCCAAGGTGGTGTTGCCCAGGGCGACGATCTGCTCCTTCAAAGCGGACAGCTCCTCCAGGGCCGCCGTCCGGGAGGCCGCGTCCTGCCCGCCGGAGGCGAGCTCATCGGCGATCTCCCGGCTCCGTTCGAGCACCGTCTCCAGGCTGTCAAGCACCGCCTGCTCGGCCCCGAGCCGTGTGCCGGCGGCGATCGTATTCCTCTGGAACTGGCTGAGATCGGCCAAGCGGCCCCGGAGGCGCATCGCCTCCGCGACGGCGGCCGGATCATCCGAGGCCCGATGGACCCGGCGGCCCGTGGCCACCCGACGCTGGGCCAGCTCGAGACGATCGAGGTTTTTCTTCAGCCCCTGCAGGGCATTTTGCAGCAGAACGCCGCTGGTGACTCGCACGGTAAACCCCTCCACTAGCGCCTCGTTCTGGCTATCGGCTGTCAAAAAGCCCTGCTTTAGGTTCCAGATCCGCAATTCGCATGATCCTCCGGACGGCGCCGGACGGAGGAGTCGTCGGGTCGGGCCTCAAGGTTCGCCGATCCCCACCGACCCTAGGAGCGCTGGCACTCCCGCCGGCACCCGGGCGTTTGGCCCGGCGGTGCTTCGGGACAATCGTAAGAGGAGGAGCGAAAGAGATGGCACTCGGGGACATTACCCTTCCGTTCGGGATGAGGCAGAACCTGATCAGCCTCCAGCTCGTATCGGCACTGCAGGCTCGGACCACCGAACGCCTGGCCACGGGGAAGCGGGTCAACAGCGCGGTCGACGATCCGACCGCCTACTTCACGGCACAGAACCACCTGGCCCGGGCGAATCAGCTCGCGGGTCTGAAGGACTCGATGGGCGAGGCGGTCCAGACGGTGAACGCCGCATCCGAGGGTGTGGATGGGATCACCACTCTGATCGAGCAGGCGAAGGGTCTCGCCGCCTCGGCCCGAGGCGGGAGCGCTTCCGAGCGGTCCTCGCTCGCGGCGCAGTTCGACGACCTGATGACCCAGATCGATCAGCTCGCCGGCGACTCGAGCTACAAGGGGACCAATCTCCTCGGCAGCGACTCGCTGACGGTCCAGTTCAACGAGGACAACAGCTCGAACCTCACGATCACGGGGTTCGACGCCTCCTCCTCGGGACTCGGCATCGGTGCCGCCGCCAACGACTGGGTGGACGACACCGACATCGACGCCGCGATCAGCGACCTCGACTCCGCCCAGACGACTCTGCGCTCGAACTCGTCGACTCTGGCTTCGAATCTGAGCGTCGTGTCGACCCGGCAGGACTTCACGACGAACCTGATCGCAACGCTGGAGACCGGCGCGGAGAACCTGACGCTGGCCGACATGAACGAGGAATCGGCCAACATGCTCGCACTCCAGACGCGGCAGCAGCTCGGGATCTCGGCGCTCAGCATCGCGTCGCAGACGCAGCAGAGCGTCCTGTCGCTCTTCTAGGTCCGGTGGGGAACGCGGGCTCGCGGGACCGACCGCGGGCCCGCCCGGACCCGTCCGTGACCCCTCACGCGACAACGGTACGTCGGTCGAGTCGAAACCAGGCATAGCCATAGAAGGAAGTCGATGATGTACCCCTCCCCCGAGCATGCGTATGAAGACGGTCAGCGAGCGACCCAGTCGGGCCGGGATCTGGAGGCGGCCGCCCTCCTGAAGATGGCGAGGATGCTGGAAAGCGCCAGAGAGAACCTGCAAAGCGCGAAGGGACGCTCCACGCTTCTCGAGGCTCTGCATCGCAACCAGCGGCTCTGGACCCTCTTCCAGGCGGAGCTCGCCCAGACCGATCACGACCTGCCCATCGATCTTCGCGTCGATCTGCTGCGCATCAGCTCGTTCGTCGACAAGCGGACGGTGGAGCTCCTGACGAGTCCGGACCCGAAGAAGATCCAGGCGTTGATCGACATCAACCGGCACATCGCCCTCGGTCTGACCGGATCCGGTCCGCCGGCGGCGTCGGAGCCGAACAGAGAATAGATCCGGGCGG
>WJJW01000272.1 GCA_014729455.1 Candidatus Eiseniibacteriota bacterium | reverse complement strand
GCCGGCGCGGAGGGACGCTGATGTTCGCCGCCGCGATCGCCTGGAACACCTTCCTCGAAGCGGTCCGGGAGAAGGTCCTCTACCTGCTGGCCGCGTTCGCGGGGTTCGTCTTCCTCGGTTCGCGGATCTTCGCGCCTCTCGCGCTGGGGGAGGGACGGCGGGTCACGATCGACCTGGGGATGATGGGCCTGTCGGTCGCCGGGCTGCTGGTGGTGGTCTTCGTCGGCCACTCGCTCGTCTACCGCGAGCTCGAGCGGGGAACCGTCGCGTTCCTGTTCAGCCGCCCCGTGGGGCGCGGTTCGTTCGTCCTGGGGAAGTTCCTCGGTCTCGCCGGCGTGCTGGCGGTCCTCGTCGCCGCGATGGCGACGATCCTCGCGGCGGTCCTGTTCGCCTCGGGCTACCCGATCGGACCGGAGCTGCTCGCCAGCTCGGCGATCGCCCTGCTCGAGCTGTGGATCCTCGCCGCATTGGCGATCCTGCTCGCCTCGCTCGCTTCCCCGATCACGGCCGGACTCTTCGTGGTGGCCGCTTGGGTGATCGGCAACGCGGCGGGCGCGCTCGGGGATCTCGCCGCCCTGTTCCCTTCCGATTTCGCGCGGACGGCCGCCGGCGCGTTGCTCTGGGTCCTCCCCCGGCTGGATCTCTACGACGCCGCCTACGGGCTGGTCCACGCGGTCGGCTACTCCACCGATCGCTGGATCTGGACGATCGCGTACGCGGGCGTCTACATCGGCTCCTGCCTCCTGCTCGCGCGGGCGGCGTTCGCGCGGAGACCGCTGTTCGGATGAGCCGGTGGCGGAAGACCTGGCTGCTGGGCCTGGCGGGGATCCTCGCTGCGGGGTTCTGCGCGACGCGGGTCGTCGACGCGGAGCGGGCGGTGGCCGATCCGGCCGAGCTGCAGCTCTACCCCTCCGGCCGGATGCTCGACCTCGTCGCGCTCGGACAGCCGACCTTCCTCGCGGACACCGCCTGGCTCCAGGCGATCCAGTACTACGGGAAGCACCATCGTCCGGGCGACCACCGCTACCCGCTCGCCGAGCATCTCTTCCGGGTGATCCAGCGGGCGGATCCGCGGTTCCGGACCGCCGCCCTGTTCGGGGGGTTGGTGCTGGGCGACGACGTCGGCGACATGGACGCCGCGCGCCGCGTGTTCCGGAGGGCGCGGTGCGTTCAACCCCGGGACTGGCGGCTCGCATTCCACCACGGCTTTCTCGAGTACCTCCATGGGGATCCCCGTCTCGGGGCGTTCCGGATGGAGGAGGCGGCCAACCTTCCGGGCGCCCCGCCGTACGTGGCCCGGCTGGCAGCGCACGCCTACGACCGGGCCGGCCGATCCGCCGCGGCGCTGGCTGTCTGGGAGAGGATCGCGCGCGAGACGGACGATCCGGGGATCCGGGCCCTCGCGGAGAGACGCGCGGCGGAGATCCGGGGGAGCCGGGGCGCCCCGCCCCGACGGGAGGGATCATGAACGCTGCCTGGGTTCCCGATCATCCGCTCGCGTGGGGGCTGCTCGCGTTGCTCGGCCTCTCTTTCGGCAGCTTCCTCAACGTCGTGATCGCTCGCCTGCCTTCCGGGGGATCGCTTCTGCGCCCTCCCTCGAGCTGCCCCGAGTGCGGGTCGCGGATCGCCCCGTACGACAACGTCCCGCTGGTCAGCTACGTCCTGCTGCGCGGCCGCTGCCGGCGCTGCGGATCGCGGATCCCGCTCCGGTACCCGGTCGTCGAGGGGCTCGGCGCCGCGGCGGTCCTGCTCGCCGCCGCGGGCTCCGCGGGTCCGCTCGAGGCCGCGGTCCGGGCCGCGTTCCTGCTGACGATGGCGACGATCGCCTGGATCGATCTCGATCACCGGATCATCCCCGACGAGATCAGCCTGCCGGGCGTGGCGCTGGGGCTCCTGCTCTGCCCCTTGCTGGGCGTGTCCCGGCTCGACGGCCTCATCGGAGCGGTCGCGGGCGCTGGATCCCTGCTCGCCGTGGCGCAGGCCTACAAGCTCCTTCGTGGCATCGACGGGATGGGGATGGGGGACGTGAAGCTGGCCGCGATGATGGGGGCGTTCCTCGGCTGGAGGGGAATTCTCCTCACCCTCGTCCTCGGCTCTTTCGTGGGCGCCCTGCTCGGCACGGTCCTTCTCCTCAGCCGTCGCGGGGATGGACGGACCGCGCTTCCCTACGGAACCTTCCTCGCCCCCGCGGCCGGGCTCGTCCTCCTCGTCGGTCCCCGGATCTGGAGCTGGTACACCGACCTGCTCGCGGGCGGAGCGGCCGGATCCTGGTAAACCTCGGGAACTGACGGACCGATAACAGGATTGCGGGGCTCTTCCAGGGGGGAACCCGATCGAACCTAGCCCTCTATGTGCCAGGAGGTTGCCGTGTTCAGCAGGGCCAAAACAACGGTGGGTCTCGACATCGGTTCCAGCGCGATCAAGGTCGTCGAGCTGGAGAGCAAGGGGGGGGCGACCCGTCTGGTGCACTTCGGGATCGCCGATCTCGTCCCCGAAGCGATCGTCGAAGGGGAGGTGATGGATCGGCAGCTCGTCGTCGACACGATCCAGAACCTCCTCGAGAAGACCGGAGTGCGCCGCCGGAGGGTCGCGGTCGGGATCTCCGGCCGGGGGGTGATCGTCAAGAAGATCACCATGGACCGGCTCGATCCCAAGGACGCCCGCGAGGCGATCCACTGGGAGGCGGAGCAGTACGTCCCCTACGACATCAACGACGTCTCTCTGGACTTCGAGATCCTGGACGTGGACGTCGGCCCGAAACAGATGCAGGTTCTCCTCGTGGCGGCGAAGAAGGATCTGGTCAACACACAGAGCGACCTGATCCGAGAGGCCGGATTGCAGCCGGCCCTGATCGACGTCAATTCCTTCGCGGTGCAGAACGCGGCGGAGCTCAACTACGACTTCGTCCAGGAGGAGACCGTCGTCCTGCTCAACGTCGGCGCCGAGCTGACGAACGTGAACATCGTCCGCGGCGGGATCCCGCTCTACACCCAGGATCTCATGCTGGGCGGGAACAGCTTCATCGAGTCGATCCAGAAGCGGTACCAGGTCAACCGTGAGGAGGCGGTCGCCGCCTGCCGGGCCCCGTCGGGAGGATCGGTCGTCGACATCGATCCGGTCGTCGAGGAGTTCGGCGGCGAGCTCGGCGTGGGGATCGAGCGGAGTCTGGCCACGCTCAAAGCGACCGAGGAGGCGGGGACGATCGACCGCATCCTGCTCTCGGGAGGGGGGGCGCGGATCGGCGGCCTTCCCCAGCTTCTGGCGGAGAGGCAGAAGGTGCCGGTCGACGTGGTCGATCCGCTCCGGCGGATCACCTACTCGCCCGAGACGTTCGAGGAGGAGGAGGATCCGACAACGGCTGGGGCGCAGCTGACGGTGAGCGTCGGACTCGCCCTGAGAAAGGCGCGCGAGAAGTGATCCGGGTCAATCTGCTACCGATCGAGGAACGGCTTCCCGAGCCGGGTCCTTCGCTGAAGATCCCCAACCGAGGCTTCTGGATCCCGCTGGCGATCAGCGTTGCGGTGCTCGTTCCGCTGGTCGGAATGGGAGTGATGCAGCAGGTCCGGATCGCCGGACTGAAGTCCGACATCGCTCTCGCGGAGGCGGAAGCCCGGCGTCTGCAGCCGCAGATCGAGAAGATCGACGCGCTGATGCGTGAGCGCTCCGAGATCAACGATCGCCTCCTGACCGTGCAGTCGCTCGCGCGGGACCGCTACCTGCCGGTCCAGGTGCTCGACGAACTCGCCGATCGCACGCCCGAGTACCTCTGGTTCACGAAGCTCCACCAGCGATCGACCGGGGAGCTGGCGCTGGAAGGGATGACCTTCTCGAATCTCCTGGTCGCCGAGCTGATGACCCAGATGGAAGAGGGGGACATCTTCGATGAGGTCGCACTCGGTGTGAGCCAGCGCAAGGCGGTCGCCGGACGACCCCTCGTCGAATTCACGCTGACCTCGAGGGTCCGCCCGTAGGTCCGAGCAACACCAAGGGGAGAGGATCACCGCCATGTCGACTTCGCTTCGCGAACCGAAAGCCCAGAAGATCGTGCTGATCGCGATCCTGGGTGGCGCGGTTCTGTACGCCTACTTCCTGACCGACCTGGTCCCCTTCACGTACAAAGCGGGGGCCGCGGAGCTGGACGAGCTCACCACGGAGTACACGAAGCTGAGCAGCGATCTCACGAAAGCCCGACAGGCAGTCAACTCCCTTCCGTATCTCGAGAAGGAGTTCGAGCTGCTGCACGAGAAATGGAGCCGGGCCCAGCGGTTGTTGCCCGACGAGCAGGAGACCGCCTCGTTGCTCCGTGCCGTGACGCTGCTCGGGGACCAGTCGGGAGTCGATTTCCTTCTGTTCCGGCCGATGGTGCCGACCCCGGCGCAGTACTACACCGAGCATCCGGTCGAGGTGAAGGTGGAGGGGGGCTACCACGAGGTCGCCACGTTCCTCAGCGAGCTTGCGAACATGGAGCGGATCCTGACGGTGAGGGGCCTGACCGTCGCGGTTCCGAAGGGGAACGAGAGCGAAGAACCGACCGTCGCTTCGTTCACCGCGACCACGTTCACGCTCGGTGGGCACGGGATGGCGACCGAGGGGGAGCAGGACGCGAAGCAGACGGTTCGGTCGGCCCGTGGGGGGATCGCCAAACAGGCGAACCGGGCGAAGCAGACCGCGGAGCGGAAGGTCGCGGAGATCACGAACCGGGGAGGGACCGGGGATGAGTAACGGGAAGCTCTTCTGCGGAATCCTGGGCGTTCTCCTGGCGGTGCCGGGCAATGTCCCGGACGCGGATCCGGCCGGGACGACCGATCCCGTGCCGGGAGCCGAAGCGCCGGCCGGGGAGGTCACGCTCGACATCGCGCTGGAGGAGGAGATCGACGCTCTCCTGCTGACGCCGGAGGTCTATTTCTACGAGAGCCTGGGAAGGCGCGACATCTTCCTCTCGCTCGTCGCCGAGACCGACGGCGACGGAGACGCGAACGGGGTTCCCTCGAGCGGAGACGTCGTGGTCGTCGGGATCCTCTGGGCCGAGAACGATCGTTTCGCGCTCGTCGAGACCGCCGACGGTCGCAGCCAGATCCTGAGAGAGGGGTCTCGCCTCGGGGATGGAGTCGTCACCACGGTCCTTCCCGATCGAATCGTGGTCCACGTGACCCGGTTCGGCACATCGAAGAACGTCACGCTGCCGCTCGTGGAAGGAGGAGGTTTCGATGAGAGATCGCATCGCCGTTAGCCTCGCCGTGCTGCTGCTCGCCGTTGTGGCGATCGCACCGCCGCTGAACGCCGAAGCGTATACCCTGGGCGAGGCGAACTGTGCGCTCTCGGAAGGGAAGGCGAGCCTCTCGTTGGCGGCCGACGGACCGGTCCGGTACGACGTGTTCCGCCTCGAGGATCCGCATCGAGTGGTGCTCGACCTGTTCGACGTCGAGTCGGTGCTCGCCCCGGCGCTGGCCGGGGAAGACCCGAGCGGGTGGGTCGTCGACGTCCGGCACTCCCTGTGGAAGGACGAACCCGGCGAGCGGATCGTGCGTTACGTGTTGACGACGGCGGACGCGGCGACGTTCGACGTCACGACCGACGGCGGAACCCTGCAGCTCTGCGTGGAACGGACCGACGAACAGGGTACGCCCGGTCCCGCGCCGGAAGCGGCGGAGAGCGCGCTGCCGAACGAGACGATCGATCCCGTCGCGGAGCCGGTCATTCCGCCCGCGAACGAGATCCTGGATCAGGCGCCCCCGATGGGGAAGATCGACCCCTCCTACGAGATCGCGGCGGTTCCGCTCGCTTCGTCGCCCACCGATCCGGAGCGAGGCGGTGCGCCGATGAGCCTCGACGTGCAGGGAGCCGACATCCGAACCGTCCTGCGCTCGATCGCCGAGTTCGGACACGTGAACATCGTGCCGGATCGCGACGTCTCCGGCCCGATCTCGGTCCGTCTGGTCGAGGTCCCGTGGCGCCACGCGCTCGATCTGGTCTGCAGCTCGGCGGGGTTGGAAGCGGTCGGCCAGGGC
>WJJW01000271.1 GCA_014729455.1 Candidatus Eiseniibacteriota bacterium | reverse complement strand
GTGCCGGCTTGACCGGCACCGGCCTCCCGGAGAACCCGTCGAAGACCCTGCGGGGAACGCCTCTCCCCGTAGGGTCTTCCTTTGTGCAATTCGCTGAGCAGATCGCAATCCGGTCTTGCCATACGCATCGAAGTCGCAATTCCGCCGGGCGGCTGGATCGGGCAACCGCTTGGGCGGCAACGAAAACGAGTTTGGCCCGTTGCTTGCTCTTCACCACGACGGCCCCAGCGGGCCCGGGGAGGCATCATGAAACCGCAAGCAACAGGGCGCAGAGTCGGCCGCCAGGAAGGGTTCACGATCGTGGAGCTGGCGATCGTGCTGGTGATCCTGGGGATTCTCGCCGTCATGGCGATCCCGAACTTCCTGCGGGCCTCGGATCGGGCGCGACGGGGATCCTGCCTCGCCAACCAGCGCAACCTCATGGTGACGACCGTGCTCTACAGCGCGGACACCGGCTTCCTGGACGGCCTGGTCAACTGCTCGGTTCTGCGGGAGGACGGCTACGCGACCGACGATCTCTGCGAGTGCCCTTCGAGCGCCGACGGCAGCCTCGATGATTACGACATCCGTCTGACCGACGGGCGGGTCGCCTGGACGACCTGCCTGATCGAGGGGGACGAGCACCTGCTCGAGAACTGATCCGGGATCGGCAACCGCGCATCCCGGGCCGGCTTGACAGACCTGGGGGGGCACCGTATCGTCACGCGGTGATCCCACGCTCCATGGAAGCGCCGCCGTCGTCCCTTTGCCCGGGTGGTCCCGATCGATGAAGCTGATCCTCTTCGCCCTTGCTTGCCTCTTGGCGATCCTTCTGATCCGTCGCTGGGGTCGAAGCGCGTCGCCGGGGGACGCGACCCGTCCGCGGCGCGATCCGCGATCGAAGGACAAACCCGCCATCCCGCCCGATGAGATCGTCGACGTCCCCTACGAGGAGTACGACGGATCGAAGGAGCGGAAGTCCCGCAAGGAGGAGCAGCCCTGAGCGGTCCGGAACGGGACCGGTTCCTTCCGTTCGAACGGACGCTGATGGCCCGCGCGCTCGCCGTCGCGCGCCGCGGAGAGGGAGCGACCTCGCCGAACCCGAAGGTCGGCGCCGTTCTCGCGGTCGCCGACCGGATCCTGGCCGAGGGATGGCACCGCCGCTTCGGGGCGGCTCACGCCGAGCGCCACCTTCTCGCCCGATGGGGCGGCGGGAAGATCCCGACCGACGCGGTGCTCTACGTCACTCTGGAGCCATGCGCCCATACGGGGAAGACCGGACCCTGTGCCGAGCGGCTCCTCGACACCTCGATCCAGCGCTTCGTGGTCGCGATCCGGGACCCGAATCCGCGAGTGCGCGGGCGCGGGATCCGGAGGCTCCGCCACGCGGGCCGTGAGGTGCGGGTGGGGCTTCTCGGGCGGGAGGCCCGGGCGCTGAACCACGCCTACCTGCTCTCCCACCGGGAGGGGCGCGCTTCCATCACGGTCAAGCTCGCCACCAGCCTCGACGGGCGTCTGGCCGACGCCTGGGGCGGTTCGCAGTGGATCACCGGTCCGGTCGCCCGGAACGAGGGGATCCGCCGCCGTCGGGTCGCCGACGCGATCGTGGTCGGCCGGGGGACCGCGGACCGGGACGATCCGCGCCTGGACGCCCGAGGGGGAGCCCGGTCCTCCCCCAGCCGGATCCTCCTCGACGCCTCTCTCCGCTCCGATCCCGCCTGCCGCATGGCCCGGCTCTGGCGGGCCGAGATCGCCCCGCTCGCGGACTACGAGGGGACGTCACGGGGCAACTGGATTCCTCCGCGGCGGGCGGGAGGGATCTGGCGGAGACGTCCGCGCCTGATCGCCGCCGCCGCCGCCGCTCCGCCCGCGCGCCGCGCCGCACGGTTCCGGAACGCCGGATGGGAGATCTGGGAGCTTCCCGCCCGCGACGGGCGGATCGACGCGGATGCACTGGCGGTCCGGGCCGGTCGGGAAGGGTTGCTCGATCTGCTGGTCGAGGCGGGGCCGACCCTCGCCGCGAGCCTCCTGGAGACCGGACCGGTCGACCGGCTGCTGCTCTTCCTCGCTCCGCTGATCCTCGGTGGGCCCGCCGGCTGGACCGCCACGCTTCCCCCGCGGAGGATCACCCGACCGATCCGGGGGCGTCCGCTCGCGGATCCGGTTAGAATCGGCGGGGATCTGCTCTGGGAGATCGCCGGACCGCGGGGAGAACCGCTGGTTCCGGCGCGGAAGAGGAGGAAGTGAGGCGTGTTCACGGGGCTCGTCGAGGGGATCGGGGAGATCGTCACCGTCCGCAACGAGGGGGGGGTGCGGATGCTGGCGATCCGTTCCCCTTGGACCGATCCGGATCTCGCCGCCGGCGACTCCCTCGCCGTTCAGGGAGTCTGTCTGACGCTCTCCGGACCGCCGACCTCGGACGGGCTGCTGCCTCTCCAGGCGATCGCGGAAACCCTGCGGCGGTCGAACCTCGGAAGGTTGCGGGTCGGCGACTCCGTCCACCTCGAGCGGGCCGCCCGCTTGGGGGATCGCCTCGGCGGACACCTCGTCCAGGGGCACGTCGACGGGCTGGGTCGGATCCGCCGCAACGAGAAGCGACGGGGCGAGACGCTCCTCGAGATCGGGCTCGACCGGGAATGGATCCGCTACCTGGTCGAGAAGGGATCGGTCGCGGTCGACGGGGTCAGCCTGACGGTCGGCGAGGTCGGCCGGGACTGGTTTCGCGTCTACATCATTCCGGCCACCGCGAAAGCGACCCTTCTCGCGGGATACCGCCCCGGCCGGACGGTCAACGTGGAGGTCGACCTGTTCGCGAAGTACGTCGAATCGCTGCTCGGCGGGCGTCGACAAGAGCCTCCGATGCGGTAGAATGAAACGATCGACGTCGATCGGGGAGGTTCGATGAGCACGGAACGGGATCCGGTCTTCGCGACGGTCGAGGAGGCGATCGAGGAGATCCGCCAGGGGCGGATGATGATCGTCGTCGACGACGAAGACCGGGAGAACGAGGGCGACCTGATCATGGCCGCCGAGAAGATCACGCCGGAGGCGGTGAACTTCCTCGCGCGGCACGGTCGCGGTCTGATCTGTGTTCCGATGCAGGAGGATCGGCTCCGCGCGCTCGACCTGCCGCCGATGGTGCGGCAGAATACCGCGAAGCTCGGCACCCCGTTCACCGTCAGCGTCGACGCGATCCAGAACACCACGACGGGAATCTCCGCCTTCGACCGGGCGCAGACGATCCGGACCCTGATCGACTCCCAGACGCGCCCTGCGGATCTGGCCCGTCCCGGACACGTCTTCCCGCTGATGGCGGCCAAGGGTGGGGTGCTGCGCCGGGCGGGGCATACCGAGGCCGCCGTCGATCTCGCGGCCCTCGCGGGGCTGTACCCCGCGGGCGTCCTCTGCGAGATCATGAACGAGGACGGGACGATGGCCCGGCTTCCCGAGCTCCGGGAGATGGCGCCGCGCTACGGGTTGAAGATCCTGTCGATCGCCTCCCTGATCGCGTATCGGAGCCGGACCGAGAAGCTCGTCCGCCGGCTGAGCGATCTGCCGTTTCCGTCCCGGTACGGGCAGTTCCACCTCTACCTCTACGAGGGCCTCCTGGAGGGGGACCACCACCTCGCCCTGGTGAAGGGAACCCTCTCTCCCGAGGAGCCGACCCTCGTCCGCGTCCACTCCCAGTGTCTCACGGGCGACGTTCTCGGAAGCCTCCGGTGCGACTGCGGACAGCAGCTCGGCCAGGCGCTGCGCGCGATCGAGGACGAGGGGCGGGGGGTGTTCCTCTACATGCGGCAGGAAGGGCGGGGGATCGGGCTCGCCAACAAGATCCGCGCCTACCATCTGCAGGACGTCGGTCTCGACACGGTGGAGGCGAACCTCGGACTCGGGTTCCGTCCCGATGAGCGGGACTTCGGGATCGGCGCGCAGATCCTCTCCGATCTCGGGGTGGGCCGGATCCGACTGCTGACGAACAACCCGAAGAAGCGGGTCGGGCTCTCGGCGCACGGCCTCGAGATCGTCGAGCAGATCCCGATCGAGACGCCCGCGAACCGGACCAACCGCTTCTACCTCGAGACGAAGAAGAAGAAGCTCGGGCACGTGCTGCGGGTCGACTCCGAGTGAGACCGGGGCGACGCGCGGGATGAGGAGGGATGCAGGGATGTCGAAGGAGTTTCTCGCGTCGCTCGACGCGTCGGGCCGGCGCTTCGCCCTGGTGGCGAGCCGCTACAGCCGGACCGTGACCGATCGCCTGATCGACGGCGCGGTCGACTGCTTGAAGCAGCACGACGTCTCGGAGGAGGGGATCGAGGTGGTCTGGGTCCCCGGGTCCTTCGAGATCCCGCTCGCCGCGCAGGCGGCCGCGCGCTCCGGACGGTTCGACGCGGTGCTCGGCCTCGGCTGCGTGCTGCGCGGAGACACGCCGCACTTCGAGCACATCTCCCGCGAGGTCTCGCGAGGCCTCTTCCAGGTCGGCTACGACACCGGAGTCCCGACCGTCTTCGGCGTGATCACCGCGGATACGGTCGAGCAGGCGATCGAGCGCTCCGGCTTCAAGGGGGGAGGGCGCGGCTACGAGGCTGCGCTGGTCGCCCTCGAGATGATCGGCGTCATCGGCTACCTGGCCGCCTCCCCGGCCCCCCGCCGCAAGCGGAAGTGACCCCCGCGGAGCCCGACGCGGCGCGCGGCGGGCGGAGGAGGGCTCGGGAAGTCGCCTTCCGGGCGCTGTTCGAGGCCGATCTGTCGGGGGACGATCCGCTCGAGGTCCTCGAGCTGTCGCTCGGTCGATTCCGCTTCACCGCCGACGGCCGCCGCTTCGCGCTTCGCCTCGCCGAGGCGTACGGCGAGCGCCGGCAGGAGATCGACCGGCTGCTCGCGCCCCTGCTGGACCGCTGGACCCTCGCACGCCTGTCCACCGTCGTCCGGGCGATCCTGCGCCTCGCGGTGACCGAGCTGGTGGTGATCGAAGAGACCCCTCCGCGCGTTATCTTGAACGAGGCGATCCGGCTGGCAGACCGATACGGGGAGCCGGACGCCGGGCCGTTCGTCAACGGCGTGCTCGACGCGGCGACCCGACGGCTCCGACCCGGGGCGCTGGGGGAGGATTGACGGAGCCGTAAGACCGTGGTAGCGTTCCGTTTTGCTTCAACCCGGATGAGATTTCCATGCGCGCATCGACCCCGGACCACTGGGACCGGTACTGGCGGGACCGTACGGAGACGATCGAGGATGTCTACTCGAACGAGGATCGGATCCTGCGCCAGCTCGACGATCTCCCCCTCGCGGGGCGCCGCGTCCTCGAGGTGGGCGCCGGCTCGGGGAGGGACAGCCTCGAGCTCGCCCGGCGCGGGGCGCGAATCTTCGTCCTCGACTACGTGGAGAGCTCCTTCGACGTGATCCGACGCCTCGCCATGGAGGAAGGGATCGAGGTCCGCTGCGTCTGCGCCGACGCGACCGCCATGCCCTTTCGCGACGATCGCTTCGCGCTCGTCTTCCATCAGGGGCTGCTCGAGCACTTCCGCGATCCCGAGCCGCTGCTCCGGGAGAATCATCGCGTCGTCGAGCCGGGCGGGCATTGCCTCGTCGACGTCCCGCAGCGCTACCACGTCTACACGCTCGCCAAGCACATGATGATCGCGCTGAACCGGTGGTTCGCCGGCTGGGAGACCGAGTTCGCGCCCGGCCGGCTGGAGCGGCTGATGCGCCGCGCCGGATTCCGGATCGTCCGGACCGACGGCGACTGGTTCCGCCCGGGCTTCTTCTACCGCGGCTTCCGCTACGCCCTCCAGAAGGCGAAGATCGCTCGGCTTCCCCTCTATCCGCGGATCCCCCGGTGGCTCGACGCCGGCCCGGCATGGATCCGGCGCCGGCTGCGCGGAACCCGGCTCGGGCTGCATACCTACGCGATGATCGGCACCCTCGGCCGGAAGGAGCCCGGCCGTTGAGCGCGCCGCCCCGCGACGGCCTGTCGGTCCTGATCGTCAGCTATCGCGACCTCCGCCATCCGCAGATGGGAGGGGCGGAGGTGATCCTCTACGAGATCTACCGGCGTCTCCGGGAGAGGGGGCACCGGATCACCTTCCTGACCGGCGCCTGGCCCGGGAGCCCTGCCGCCGATGAGATCGAGGGGATGCGCGTGGTGCGGGTCGGGTCGACGGCGACGTACAACCTCGCGGTGCCCGGCGCTTACCGGAAGCTCCGCCGGGAGGAGCGGTTCGACGTGATGGTCGAGGATCTCAACAAGATCCCGCTGTTCACGCCTTCCTTCCAGAAGGAGATCCCGGTGCTCGCCAACGTCCCGCACCTGTTCGGGACCACGGTCTTTCGCGAGGCGTCCTGGCCGGTGGCCCTCTACGTCTACCTCTACGAGCGTCTGATTCCGGCGTCGTACCGGCGCTGCCGCTTCCAGGTCCTTTCCGACTCGACCCGCGACGACCTGATCGGCCGCGGCCTGTCGGCCGAACGGATCCACGTCATCCGCTCCGGGATCGATCACGAGCTCTACCGGCCGCCCGACCGGGACGGTCCCCCCGGGCCGGTGGTCCTCTATCTCGGCCGCTTGAAACGGTACAAGGGGATCGAGCTGGCGATCCGGGCGCTGCCGCGGGTGCTCGAGGCGGTCCCGAGCGCCGAGTACTGGATCGTGGGCGAGGGGGACTTCCGTCCCGCCCTGGAGCGGATGGCCCGGGAGAAGGGGGTCGAGGGGCGGGTCCGCCTCTTCGGGTACAAGGACGGCCGGGAGAAGCTGGATCTGATGGCCGCAACCCGTGTACTGGTCTACACCTCGCCGAAGGAGGGGTGGGGGCTCTCGGTCATCGAGGCGAACGCGATGGGGATCCCGGTCGTCGCCAGCGACGCCCCCGGCCTGCGGGAGTCGGTCCGGGACGGGGAGACCGGCTACCTGGTTCCCCACGGAGACGTCGATGCCCTGGCCGGCCGCCTGACCGAGCTGTTGAGCGACGACCGGCTCTGGGGCAGGATGGGGAGGGCCGGGATCGAATGGGCGTCCCGGTTCCGCTGGGACCGGATGGCGGACGAGACCGAGGAGCTGCTCCGGCGCGTCGTCCGAGAGGGACGAGGGGAGGACGGTACGTGAGCTGGGTGAAGGATCGGCAGGTGGCGATCGGAGCCGTTCTGGTCTTCCTGATCAGCCAGGTCGTCTACCTGATGACGCTGACCCGCGCGTGTCCGTTCTGGGACAGCGGCGAGTTCATCGCCACCAGCTACATCCTCGGGATCCCGCATCCTCCGGGGACGCCGTTCTACGTCCTGATCGGACGCGTGTTCACGCTGTTCCCGATCGGGGAGATCGCGATGCGGGTCAACTACCTCTCCGCGCTCTCGACCAGCATCGCCGTGCTGTTCGCCTACCTCCTGACGGTCGAGATCTTCCGCTGGCAGCAACGGGGGCGAAGCGATCCCGCCCCGATCGAGATCGGGATCCTCGCCGGGATCGCCGCCGGTCTCTTCACCGCCTTCTCGCGCACGCTCTGGGAGAACGCGGTCGAGGCGGAGGTCTACGGTCTCTCCGGCGCGGTCGTGATGGCCTCCCTCTGGCTCGCGGTGAAATGGGCGGGCGAGGAAGGGACCACGCAGCGGGACAACCGGCTGTTCGTTCTGATCTACTACCTGATCGCGGTCTCGGCCGGGATCCACATGGGGACCTACCTGGTCCTCCCCGCGGTGATCCTGTTCGTGCTGATGGTCGACCACCGGACCTTCGCCCCGAACTGGCTGGGCGCGTTCGTCATCGCCGGCGTGCTGCTCGGGCTCCAGCCGGCGATGCTCCCCACGCTGAAGACCGGCTGGCTGATCCTGCTGGGCCTGGGGATCGTCGGGTCGCTGCTGCTCGGAAAGGTCTGGTCCCCGCTCGGTCCGCGCGGGGTGGTCTTCTGGTGCTTGCTGCTCGGCTTGATCGGCCTGTCGAACCACCTCTACCTGCCGATCCGGGCCGCGCTCGATCCGGCGATCAACGAGGCCGATCCGGCGTCGTGGGACGCGCTCTGGCTCGCCCTGATCCGGGACCAGTACAAGCCGGCCAACCCGTTCCTGTACCGGAACGCGCCGTTCGACGTGCAGTTCGTCAAGCACTTCTGGCGGTACGCGCACGACCAGTACGAACTCGGGTTCCGCCCGCTCTGGCTCGCGCGGTACCTGCCGTACGGGATCGCGCTCCTCGGCCTGATCGCCCACGCCCGCCGCGAGAAGAAGACGTTCCTGATGCTCTTCAGCTTCTACCTCGTCACCAGCATCGGGCTGGTCTTCTACCTGAATTTCCGCGAGGACGAGGTCCGGGACCGGGACTACTTCTTCAGCATGAGCTACCAGGTCGTGGCGATCTGGATCGGCCTCGGATTCGGAACGCTCGCCACCTGGGTCCGGTGGGCGTACGGAGAAGGGAAGGATCGTCTCGGCAACGGGCTGGGGGTGGCGATGGGGCTGCTCGGGTGCTTCCTCGCGTTCTCGACGATGGCGAACTTCTGGCACATCCGCGATCGCAGCGGCTTCTACCTCGCCCGCGACCTCGCGTACAACATGCTGAAGCCGCTGAAGGAGAACGCCCTCATCTTCACCAACGGGGACAACGACACCTTCCCGCTCTGGTACATCCAGGAGGTCGAGAAATTCCGCAAGGACGTGCGGGTCCTCAATCTATCGCTCCTCAACACCGACTGGTACATGCGGCAGGTCCGCGACTACGAACCGGACGTCGATCTCGGCTGGACCGACGAGCAGATCGAGGCCGCCACGCTGGTTCCCGAGGCGTACGCGCAGTACCGCCAGGGCTTCCTCAGCAGGGACCGGTACGTCCGTTTCTTGCGGGAGAACGGCCTGGCCCCCTACGTGGCGAACCCGGACGAGTTCACCTACGCGAAGGACATCGTCTCCCGCCGGATCATCGAGCGGGAGTACGAGGACGGACGGCCGATCTACTTCGCGGTCACGGTTCCCGACCAGATCGGATACACGGATCGACTGACGATGGAGGGGCTCGTCTTCCGTCTGGGCGAGTCGAACCCGGGCGGCGGGGATCGGGTCGACATCGAAACGACCCTGCACAATCTCGACGAGGTCTATCTCTACCGCGGCCTGTTGAAGGAGGACGGCACGCACGACGAGAGCGTCTACAAGAACCGGAGCGCGCAGAAGCTGGTCCAGAACTACGCGGCCGGCTACATCCGGGTGGCCGAAGAGGTGCTGGAGGACTGGGCGGCCGAAACCGACGAGGCGCGCAAGAAGGATCTCTGGGACCGGGCGATCCAGGCCACGGACCAGGCGCTGGAACTCTCCGGTTCCTCGACGATCCTCTACAGCTGCGGGGTGATCTACTACCGGGCCGAGGCGTTCGCCCGGGCGGAGGAGACGTTCCGCACGCTCTGGGAGCACGGCCACGACGAGTACCAGATCCTGCGGATTCTGGGACGGGCGGTCGAGCGCCAGGGGAGGATCGCCGACGCCGAGAGGATCTACTGGGAAGGATTCAATCTCTACCCCGACGATCAGGAGGCGCTGCGCGAGCTGTTCTCCTTCTACTTCGAGCTCGACCGTAGGGAGGAGGCGATCGACGTGCTGGAAGCCTGGGTCCAGCGGCATCCGGCGGACGAGGCGGCACGCCGCCGGCTCGCCGAGCTGAAGGATTCGCTCTAGGAGACGGGATGGGAAAGACCCTCGTCACCGGTGCGGCGGGCTTCATCGGTTCCCACCTTTCCCGGCGCCTGCTCGAGGAGGGGGAGGAGGTCGTCGGCGTCGATTGCTTCACCGACTTCTACGATCCCGCGCTCAAGCGGAGAAACGCTCAGGAGCTGCTCCACCTCCCCGGGTTCGTCCTCCGGGAGATCGATCTGCGGACGGCTCCGCTCGACGATCTCGTCGCCTCCTGCGACGCGATCTTCCACCAGGCCGCCCAGGCCGGGGTGCGCAGCTCCTGGGGATCGATGTTCGCCGATTATTCCTCGATCAACGTCGAGGCGACCCAACGGCTGCTCGAAGCCTGCCGCCCGCATCGGGAACGGCTGCGGCGGTTCGTCTACGCCTCCTCCTCCTCGGTCTACGGGGACGCGCCGCGGTATCCGACCCGCGAGGAGGACCCGACCGTTCCGGTCTCGCCGTACGGGGTGACGAAGCTGGCCGGGGAGCTCCTGGTCCGGCTCTACGCCTCGCAGCACGGACTTCCCGCGACGAGCCTCCGCTACTTCACCGTCTACGGTCCCCGCCAGCGGCCGGACATGGGTTTCCACCGTTTCCTCCGGGCGATCCACACCGGAGAGGAGATCGTCGTGTACGGAGACGGGAACCAGACCCGCGATTTCACCTTCGTCTCCGACGCGGTCGACGCGAACCTGCTCGCGTTGCGCTCCACCGGGGAGCCGGGCGAGACGTTCAATATCGGAGGTGGGGAACGGATCGCCGTACGCGACGTCCTGGGGCTGATGGAGGAGGTGACCGGCCGAACGGCCCGCATCCGCCACGAGCCGCGGGCCGCGGGGGATGTCCTGCACACCGGCGCCGAGACGAGCCGGGCGCGGGACCGCCTCGGATTCCGGCCGGTGGTCCCCCTACGGGAGGGTGTCGCCCGGATGAACGAGTGGATGATCCGCTACCTCCGGGGGGAGTCCGAATGAGCGACGGCCCCGAGATCTCGGTCGTCGTGCCGGCGTACAACGAGGCGGAGACGGTGGGTCCGCTGATCGACAAGTTGGCGGCGGTCCTCGATGGGATGCGGCGCACGCACGAGATCCTCGTCGTCGACGACGGGTCGGTCGACGGGACGCGCGACCGGGTCCGCGAAAAGGTCTCCGCCGTCCCCGGCCTCCGGTTGGTCGTGCTCCGCGCGAACGTCGGCAAGTCGCTCGCCCTCGCCACCGGGTTTCGATACTGCCGCGGCACCCGGCTCGTCGTGACGCTCGATGCCGACCTCCAGGACGATCCCGAGGAGATCCCGACGCTGATCGCGCACCTCGCCGACCGGTACGATCTCGTCTCGGGCTGGAAGCGCCGGAGGCGGGACCCCTGGACGAAGCGGGTCCCGAGCCGGATCTTCAATCTCGTCACCTCGCGGGTGACCGGGATCCGGATCCACGACTTCAACTCCGGCTTCAAGGTCTACCGCCGGGAGGTGGTCGAGCGTCTCCAGCTCCACGGGGAGCTCCACCGGTACATCCCGGTGCTGGCGGCCCGGCAGGGCTGGCGCGTCGGGGAGCGGGAGGTGCGCCACCATCCGCGGCGCCACGGCAGGAGCAAGTTCGGCTCGGCCCGGTTCGTCAACGGGTTTCTCGATCTGCTGCTGGTCATGTTCCTCTCCGGCCGCCACCGCTCGCCGTTGCACGTGTTCGGACGGTTCGGCGTGCTGTTCTTCGTGGTCGGCGGGCTGATTCTCTGCTACATGGCCGCCCTGTGGGTGATCGAGGGGGCGTTGCGGGTCCGTCCTCTCCTGATCGGCTCGGTGATTCTGGTGATTCTGGGGTTCCAGTTCATCTCGATGGGCCTGCTCGCGGAGATGATCGCCTCGGTGCGCAAGCCGACCGAGGTGCCGATCCGCGCGGTCGTTCCCGACGATGATCCCGACAAAACGCGCGTCGACGTTTCCGAGGAGGAGGCTTCATGAGGGTCTTGATCACCGGAGGGGCCGGGTTCATCGGCTCGCATCTCTGCGATCACCTGCTGTCCAACGGGGCCGAGGTGATCTGCATGGACAACCTCCTCACCGGGACCGTGCAGAACATCCAGCACATCCGGGACGGTCGGTTCCGTTTCATCGAGTACGACGTGACCAACTACATCTACGTCGACGGGCCGCTCGACTTCGTGCTCCACTTCGCCTCCCCGGCGAGTCCGATCGACTACCTCCGGCTGCCGATCCACACCCTGAAGGTCGGTGCGCTCGGGACCCACAAGGCCCTGGGCCTCGCTCGCTCCAAGAAGGCGCGGTTCCTTCTCGCCTCCACCTCGGAGGTCTACGGCGATCCGCAGATCCACCCGCAACCGGAGTCCTATTGGGGGAACGTGAACCCGATCGGCTTGCGCGGGGTGTACGACGAGGCGAAGCGGTACGCCGAAGCGCTGACGATGGCGTACCGTCGCTATCACGGGCTCGACACGAAGATCGTGCGGATCTTCAACACGTTCGGACCCCGGATGCGCCGGGACGACGGGCGTGCGGTCCCGACGTTCATCCTGCAGGCGCTCAAGGGGGAGCCCCTGACGGTCTTCGGGGACGGAAGCCAGACCCGCTCGTTCGGCTACATCACCGATCTCGTGCGGGGGATCGAGCGGCTGATGCATTCCGATCTCGGGGGTCCGGTCAACATCGGCAACCCCCAGGAGATGTCCGTCACGCAGATGGCGGACGAGATCAAGCGGATCACCGGGAGCCGGAGCGAGATCGTCACCAAGCCGCTTCCGGAAGACGACCCGAAGGTGCGCCAACCGGACATCACGCTGGCCCGCGAGCGGCTCGGATGGCAGCCGGAGGTCGACGTCCGCGAAGCCCTGCGCCTGACGATCGAGTGGTTCATGGCCACGGAGGCCGGTTCGTAGATGGATCGTCTCCCGGAGGATCGTCTTCCGCGAGTGCTGGTCATCGTTCCCACCTACAACGAGCGGGAGAACATCGAGGAGCTGCTTCCGAAGATCCTGGCGAGCGGCCCGAATCTCGAGGTGCTCGTCGTCGACGACGCCTCTCCCGACGGCACGGGGAAGTGGGTCGAGGAGCAGGGGCGCCGGATCCCCCGCGTGCACTGCCTGCGGCGGCCCGAAAAGCGGGGGCTCGGCTCCGCCTACGTCGACGGGTTCCGCATCGCGATCGAGCGGGAGTTCGATCTGGTCTTCGAGATGGACGCCGATTTCTCGCACGACCCCGCGGCGATCCCGGAATTCCTCGAGGCCGCGCGGAGGGCGGACCTGGTTCTCGGCAGCCGGTACCTCCACGGGGTCACGGTCGTCAACTGGCCGTTGCGCCGGCTGATGCTGAGCTACGGGGCGAACTGCTTCTCGCGCTTCATGACCGGCCTTCCGGTCAAGGACGCGACGGGCGGGTTCAAGTGCTTCCGCAGGGAGGTGCTGGAGGCGATCGATCTCGACACGATCAAGAGCGACGGCTACTCGTTCCAGATCGAGGTGAGCTTCCACGCCTGGAGGCTCGGCTTCCGCATCGTGGAGATCCCGATCCTCTTCGTCGACCGTCGGGTCGGGATCAGCAAGATGAACCGGAAGATCATCGTGGAAGCGCTGGCGATGGTCTTCCATCTGTCGTTCCTTCGGATCTTCACGCGCAAGCCGCGCCGGGAAACGCCGAGAGCATGACCGGACCCGGGGAAGAGCGAACGATCGAGGTTTCGTTCGTCATCGTCCACTACCGGACCCCCGAGGTCCTCGCGCGTTGCATCCGGAGCATCGAGGCGGCGCGGCCGGCGTTCGCCTACGAGGCGCTCGTCGTCGACAACGCTCCCCTCGACGATGCCGCCGAGCGGCTGGCCGCGGAGCATCCGGCGGTACGCGTCCTGCGCAACGAGAAGAACGTCGGGTTCGGGCGCGGGGTCAATCGCGGCCTCCGAGAGGCGCGGGGCCGCTTCTTCCTGGTCCTCAATCCGGACGTGGAGGTCCGGCCGGGAAGCGTGGAGGAGCTCCTGGCGGAGATGGAACGGACTCCGTCCGCCGGGATCGTCGCGCCGAAGCTCCTGTACCCGGACGGCACCCTCCAGCTCTCCTGCCGGACCTTCTACACGTTCCCCGTCTTCCTGCTGCGGCGCACGTTCCTCGGCAAGCTCCGGCCGAACCACCGGCTCTTGCGGGAGCATCTGATGCTCGACGACGATCACGCCACGACCCGGCCGGTCGACTGGTGTCTGGGCGCCAGCCTGCTGGTCCGGCGCGCGGCGGTGGAAGACGTCGGGCCGATGGACGAGCGGTTCTTCCTGTACTTCGAGGATGTCGATTGGTGCTACCGGATGGCGTCGCGGGGCTGGAAGGTCCTCTACCATCCCGCCGCCGAGATGATCCACCGCTACGAGAGGATGAGCGCGCGGCGCCCCGGCAAGGGGCTCTGGATCCACCTCGCCTCGACGTTCCGGTACTACGAGAAGTGGAGCTTTCTCCTCTACTGGCTGAAGCGTCGCTCGCGAACGATCCGCAAGGGGGTCCTGGTCCTCTCCGACCTCCTGGCGATCAACACCGCGTTCGTCGTCGCCTACGTCGGGCGGAACCTCGCCGGTCCGCTCTTCTCCAACCCGACCTTCGGGTTCGGGCGGTACGGCCGCTTCCTGGTGTTCGCGAACGTCGTGGCGCTGCTCGCGCTCGCGCTGGCCGGGATGTACCGCAGCCGCCGGCGGGAGGAGGCGGGCGAGCAGCTCCTCGGCGCGATCCGCGCGATCCTGGCGACCGGCCTGGTGACGATGGCGGCGACCTTCCTCTTCTTCGCGCCGGTCTACTCGCGGGCGGTGATCGGTCTGTTCCTGCCGCTGTCGCTGCTCCTCGTCCTCGCGTTCCGCTTCGCGATCTTCCGCACGCAAGGATCGATCCGCTCGCGCCGGATCCAGCTCCACCGGATCGGACTGCTGGCCCCGCAGGACGATGTCGTCGAGCTGGAGCGCCGGCTCTCCCTGCACCCCGATCTCGGCATGGAGCTGCTGCCGCTCGCCTCGCGCGCGGCGGTCCTGGAGAGCCGATCCGGCGGGAAGCCGGAAGAGGTCGGGGAGGCGGTCGTCCTGTGGGTGCAGGACGAGCGGGTCGCGGAGGTGGTCCTGTACGAGGACTGGCCGGGCGGCGACACCGAGCGGGTCGCGGAGGACCTCAACCGAGCCGGGATCCCGGTCCGCCTCGTGCCGCGGGCGCGGCGCGCGCTCCATCTAGGGGCGCGGATGGGCGACTTCCTCGGCGTCCCGGCGCTGCAGGTGTCGGGGATGGGGGGTCCCGCCCGTTCGTGGGAGAAGCGGCTGTTCGACGCGCTGGCGGCCCTGCTTCTCCTCCCGGTGCTCCTCCTGCCGTTCCTCATCGGCCTGGCGATCTCCGGCGCGCGGGGAGGCGCGATCGAGACGCGGGAGGTGATCGGGCGGAGGGGGAAGCGGCTGCGTCCGCGCCGGCTGCCGGGGAACCGTCCCCGCGGGGCTCTGTTTACCCTCATCCGGGAGTTCCCTACACTCCTGCTCTGTATCCGCGGGGACTGGAGTTTCGTGGGGGTGGTTCCGCTCGAGGAGCGTGATCGGGCCCGCCTGCCGGAAGGCTATCTCCGCTTCCCGCCCGACGCGGCGCCGGGATGGGCCACCCTGGCGGGCGATCCGACCGGCCGTGACCTGGAGGAGTTGTGCGCGATCAATCAGGAGTACGCGGGGAGATGGAGCCTCGCCCTCGATCTGGAGATTCTGATGCGGAAGCTCCGGGGATCCGGTCGATGATGCAGGGGATCTGCAGCCGGGCGTTCGCGCTGCTCGTTCCGATGCTCCTCGCCTCCGCCGCCGGAGCCCAGGAGGGGGATCCGTTCTTCCGCACCTACCTCTCGGTGAACGAGGTCCGGTCGCTCGCCGTCGATGGAGATCGGTTCTGGCTCGCGACGGGCGGCGGCGCGGTCCTGTACGATCCCGCCGGCGAGGGGATCGAACTATTCCACCGGTCGCGGGACGGCCTGCTGAGCGACTCTCTCACCAGCGTCGCGATCGCGCCCGACGGACGCGTCTGGTTCGGCTGCGAGAGGGCGGGAATCTCGATCTTCGATCCCCTGGACCGGACCTGGGAGGCGTTCACGAGCCTGCAACGCCCGATTCCGGGGGACCGGATCCGCCGGATCCGCTTTTCGGGGGACACGCTCTTCGTCAGCGCGGCGGAAGGATACGCCGTGTTCGTCTCCGGAGACCAGATCGCCGTGTGCCAGGAAGGGATCGACGATCTCCGGTGCGGCCTTCCCTCCTACGACGTGCGGGATTTCGCCGGCGACCCTGCGGGGAACGGGTTCTGGATCGCCACCGCCGAGGGGGTGGCCCATCACGACTCGAGCGAGACGACGACGATCTACGACGCCGGCCCCTCCTCCCCCGCCGCCGGGCGACTCGTCCGCCACCGCGGAAGCTGGATCGCCTCCTTCCCCGACGGGGCGTACCGGCTGGATCTCGGGACGGAGACCTGGGATCCCCTGGGAGGACCGACCGGGGAGGACGCCGTGCGTGCGCTGCTTTCCGACGGGGAGCGCCTGCTGGCCGCAGGCGCGCAAGGGGTCTGGAGCCTCGCCGCGGACGGAGCGTGGTCCCGCGTCGGCGACCGGTCGTTCCCGGCCACCTCGATCGCGCGGGACGCGGCCGGCGGGTTCTGGGCGGGCGCGCGCGATCCGTCGGAGAACGAAGATGGGCTCTGGCGGCTGGACTCCGGTGTCTGGGAGCGGACGGTCTTTCCCGGACCGAGCCGGCGCG
>WJJW01000032.1 GCA_014729455.1 Candidatus Eiseniibacteriota bacterium | reverse complement strand
CCCGCGCGACCTCCTCCGGGCCGAGCAGCCCGACGACCTGCTCCTCCCGGATCACGGCGGCGACGCCGACGACCGGATTGCGGTACTGGATATAGGAGCAGTCGGGGCAGACTTGCCGGACCACGCCGTCCTCTTCACGGGATGCCAGGACTGCGCGGCAGAACGGGCAGTACCGGAACCGGCTCGCCTCGGTGGAGCGGGGACGGGTCACGTCGGTTCCTCGACTTCCGGCTCCGGATCGGCGAGAAACCGGATCCGCGGCCCGGGAGGAACGACTGCGCCGAGGGCGCATCCGGTCAGGAAGCCGCCGAGGTGTGTGTAGAAATCCCCACCGAAGATCGCCGGGACGGTCGCGATGACCATGATCGGGAGGTAGACGCGGATCGCCTTCCACCGCTGGCGCTCTCCGAATTTCCTGCGATGACGGAGGAGGAAGAGGAGCACCAGGCCGTACAGGCCGAAGATCGCCCCGGACGCCCCGACCGACAGCACCCCCTTGGGTCGCATGAAGATCGACAGGAACGCCCCGCCGAAGCCGCAGACGACGTAGATCAGCAGCATCTTGCGCGATCCGTAGAAGTACTCCGCGACGCTTCCCGCCGCCAGCAGGGCGACCATGTTGAAGAAGAGGTGCGAGGGGCCTGCGTGAAGGAACAGCGGGACCAGGATCGCCGGAAACCCCTCGCCGGCGCCGAACCACTCCCGCAGGTCCCGCGCCAGCGACCAGAGGCGGACGTCGTACGCCTCCCGCCAGACCAGGACGAGCACCCCGGCGGTGAGCAGGTTCAGCAGGATCAACGCCTCGGTGAGCGAGAGGCCCCGCTTGCGGAAGATCGTGTCGGTCAGGCCCGGGGCGCGCGGGCTCTCCTTCCTGGGGCGCGTGGGCAGGAAGAGGTGGTAGACCTCGAGCGACTCGGCGAGACGCCAGACGCCGCGCGTCCAGACCGGCGAGCGGATCCAGGCATCGGCGGGGATGCGGCCGCGTCGGACCCAATCCTGCCATTGCTCGTCGGGGATGATGAACACAGATCCGCGGATCCGTATCTGGGTCAAGGCACCTCCGCCGCACCTCGTTGCCGGTGCCCGGCGCTCGTGATAGGCTCGCGCCCGACATGGTACCACACGCGGCCGATCCGGACGGGAGCACCGATCCGAGGACGTACAAGGTGGCGTTCGTCGGCTCTCACGGCGTCGGCAAGACCACGCTCTGCTTCGAGCTCGCCGCACGGCTGAAGCGGCGCGACCTTCGGGTCGATCTCGTCAAAGAGGTGGCGCGATCGTGTCCGCTCCCGCTCAATCAGGCGACGACGCTCGATGCGCAGGCCTGGATCCTCCACAAGCAGATCGCCGATGAGATCGCAGTCGCCGTGAACCACGACGTGATCATCTGCGACCGGTCCGTGCTCGACAACTACGCCTACATGGTCCAGAAGTTCGGACGGATCAAGGTCTTCGACGCGGTGGTCTCTTCCTGGATCACGACCTACGACCTGCTGGTCAAGGTGCCGATCCTCCATGCGCCGAGCTTCGACGGCATCCGCGATACGCGCAGCGACTACCAGAACGAGATCGACCGCCGGATCGAATCGCTCCTCAAGGAGTTCCGGGCCGAGTGCGTGCGCCTGCCGACCTGGTCGCGCGACGGGTGGGTCGAGATGGTCATCGAATCCCTCTCGCTGGGGACCGAACAACTCGGGTTGTTCGAGGAGGAGAGGGGCGAGCCCTGAGGTCGCGATGCAGGCGTATCTCTTTCTCACCGCCGCGCTCACGCTGAACGCTCTCGCGAACGTCCTGATCAAGTACGCGATGGTGCGTCACCCGCGCCCGTTCGTTCCCGTTCAGGACACGGCGCTGGCGGCGCTGTCGCCCTACCTGAGCTATCCGTTCGTGCTGGGGATCCTCTGCTTCGCGCTGAATCTCGGCTGCTACTCGCTGGCGCTGCGGTCCCTGCGGATCAGCCTCGCGTATCCGTTGATGGTCAGCCTGGGGTACATCGTGATCCTCGTGTTCGGGTGGTTCCTGTTCGGGGAGCGGTTGACCGCGGTGCAGTACGCGGGGATCGGGTTGATCCTGATCGGGCTCTGGTTGGTCGTCCGGTAGGTTCCGTCTCCGCCGTCTTGCCGGGCACCGGCACGCCCCGCTCACCCCGGCACCGGGCGACCAGGGCGGCATCCCGGGAATCCGCGCCGCGGGACTTACTTGTACATTGCGGACGAGGCGGTGTTCAGGAGGACGATCCGATCCGTGGGACGGATGACGCCGCCGCGGAGCAGGTGGGGGATCGCGGCGAGGGCGGCCGCGCCCTCGGGAGCCAGGTCGATCCCGGTGGTGCGCAGCGCGTGCCGCGCGGCGGGGAGCAGTTCTTTCTCCTCGACCGCCACGGCTTCCCCTCCGGTGTCGCGGACCGTCCGCAGGATCTCGCGGTCCGCGAAGGGGGAGGGGACCCGCAGTCCCCAGCACCGCGTCTGCGCGGTCTCCGGAGGAACGACCCGCGAGGCGCCCGCCCGCATCGCCTCGACGACCGGCGCGCAGCCGGCCATCTGCACCGCGATCATCCGCGGTCGGGTCGTCTCCCCCATCCAGCTCAGGGAGATCATCTCCTCGAACGCCTTCGCGATTCCGATCAGGCCGGTTCCGCCGCCGGTCGGGTAGAGGACGACGTCCGGCGCGACCCCTCCGAGCTGCTCGGCGATCTCGTAGCCCATCGTCTTCTTCCCCTCGAGCCGGTACGGCTCCCGAAGGGTCGAGACGTCGAACGCGTCGGCCCACTTGGGATTCGCCGCGATGTGGCGTTTGAGGGCCTGGCCCGCTTCCCGGATCGTCGCTCCCTCGACGAGGACCTCCGCGCCGTATGCGCGACACTCGCGGACGTACGGCGGCGGAATGTCCGCCGGAAAGGCGACGAGCGCGGAGAGTCCGTGGCAAGCGGCGTAGGCGGCCATCGCGAGACCGGCATTGCCCGCCGAAGGGGCCGCAAGCGCTTCCACCCCCAGCTCGGCGGCCCGGGTAACGGCGACGGCCATGCCGCGCGCCTTGAAGGATCCGGTCGGATTGCGCCCCTCGTCCTTGATCCAGAACGACTCCAGTCCGAGGGCCGCGCCGAGGCGATCGGCGCGGAGCAACGGCGTCATCCCTTCCCCCAGCCCGCTGCGTCTTTTCCGATCCCGGACGGGAAGAAGCTCCGCGTACCGCCAGAGATCGCAGGAGCGGTGGGGGAGATCCCAGGGGAGGCCGCGGAGATCCTCCCGGGAGAGCTCGTAGCGAGCGAGTAGCGGTCCGCCACACTCGGGACAGACCGTCTGGAGGTAGTCGGGGTCCTCACGCTGGCCGCATCGGGCGCAATCGAGGTGGCTCAGGGAGGAACCGGCGATGACGGGTCGAACGCGCACGGATCGAGTATAGCAGACCGGAACGCTTGCCGCCGTGCGACCGCCTCCCTACCCTTCCGATCTATGTCCGGAGATGCGGCGGTCGTCTCGGCACGGGCGGTCACGAAGCGATACGGGAGCTTCGCGGCCGTCGACGGGGTGGACTTCGAGGTCCGCAAAGGGGAGTGCGTCGGCTTTCTGGGACCGAACGGCGCCGGGAAGACGACGATCGTCCGGATGGTCTCCTGCTTCTCGCCGATCACGGAGGGGCGGATCCGGGTCTTCGGCTTGGACGTCTCGCGCTCGCCGCGAGAGGTCAAGGCGCAGCTCGGGATCTGTCCCCAGGAGGACAACCTCGATCCCGACTTCAGCGTCGAGAGGAATCTCCTCGTCTACGCCCGCTACTTCAGCCTTCCGGCGCGGGCCGTCCGCGAGCGGGCCCGGGAGCTGCTCGATCTGATGCAGCTCCGGGAGAAGGCCGGGGCGAAGATCCAGGAGCTGTCGGGCGGGATGAAGCGACGACTCGTCCTGGCGCGCGCGCTCTTGAACCAGCCCCGGATGCTGATCCTCGATGAGCCGACGACCGGACTGGACCCGCAGGCGCGGCAGCTCATCTGGCAGCGCGTCCGCATGCTCAAGGCGCGCGGGACGACGATCCTCCTGACGACGCACTACATGGAGGAGGCCTCGCAGCTCTGCGACCGCGTGCTGCTGATGGATCGGGGAGAGATCCTCCTGAACGGCAGCCCGTCGAATCTGATCGAGCGGGAGGTGGGTCGGGAGGTGGTCGAGCTCTGGAACTTCACCGACGAGGTCCTGGCGTTCATCCGGGAGAAGGGATGGGAGCACGAGACGTTGGACGAGCGCGTCCACGTGTTCCTGCCGCCTGGTGACGACGGCGGCCGCGAGATCGGACATCGGTTTCCGCACCAGGAGCACCTGCTGCGGCTCGCCACGCTGGAGGACGTATTCCTGCGCAAGGCGGGACGTGCGTTGAGGGACGGATGACGGCACTGCAAGCGGTCCGGAACATCTCCCGACTCACGCTCCGCGTCTGGCGCAGGGATCTCGACGTCTACCTCACGACCTGGAAGACGAACTTCCTCCCGCCGCTGCTCGAGCCGGTCTTCTATGTGCTGGCGTTCGGTCTCGGGATCGGCTCGCTCATCGGTGATCTGGTCTACCAAGGGGTGACGGTCAGCTACCTGCGGTTCATGGCGCCCGGCGTGCTGGCGGTGGCGATCATGTTCTGGTCCTTCTTCGAGAACACCTACGCCTCGTTCGTCCGGATGTACTACCAGAGGACGTTCGACGCGATGATGGCCACGCCGCTCCTGGTCGAGGACGTGATCGCCGGCGAGATCCTGTGGGGGACGACGAAGAGCCTGCTCGCGTCGGTGATCATGCTGGGGGTCTTGACCGGATTCGGCCTCGTCGCCTATCCGACCGGGCTGTGGGTGGTTCCGCTGGCGGTCCTCGGGGGACTCCTGTTCGCCTCGCTCGGAATGATCTGCACCGCGGTCACTCCGAACATCGACACGTTCAATTTCCCGATCTTCGTCTTCGTCTTCCCGATGTTCATGTTCAGCGGGACCTTCTTCCCGATCGACATCCTGCCCGAGTGGGCGCGGATCCTCGCGTGGATCCTTCCGCTGACCCACGTGAGCCTGCTCGTCCGCGGCTCGACGCTGGGTTGGTATCCGGACGGCGCGGTCTGGAGCCTGCTCTACCTGACCCTGGTGACCGCGGCGGCATTCCTCGTCGCGTTGCTGCTCATGAAGCGGAGGCTGGTGAAGTAGGAGCGCCGGCGATCCCGGCCTACCGACCGGATCCGGGAAGCAGATCGCGAAGCCGCTGTCGAAGGCCGCCACGTCGTCTGGCCTGTTTCTTCGCCGCGACCCGGAGCATCTCCCGCAGCTCCGGCTGGTCCGGTTCCAGCGAGAGCGAGGTCTGCGCGAGCCCCGTTCCCTCGAAGAGATAGCCGGCCCGGAGGAGCGAGACCGCCGCGTTGCGGAGGATTCTCGGGTCTCGGGGAGCGAGAACCGCCGCCCGGTGGTGCGCTTCCGCCGCTCCCTCGAGATCGTCCGCGGCGGCGCGGGTCCGGGCGAGCAGGTCGAGCAGGTCCGGCTCGACGGCTTCCTCGCTCTGCGCGGCCGCCTCGGCGAGGGGCAGCGCCTCCGCGGTCCGGTCGAGCCGTTCCAGCGATGCCGCCAGCAGGAACTGGGCGTGCCCGAACTCCGGGGTCGCCGACAGCACCTCGCGAAAGAACCGCTCGGCCGTCTTCGCGCTCCCCCGGACGATGTCGTTGGCGGCCTCGTCCCAGCGGCGATCGAGATCCTCGATCTTGTCGCGGAGGAGGAGGTAGTACGCCTGCCGGCGGAGATCGCGGCGCCCGGTGCGCTCGAGCAGGCGGAGCGCACGGGGAGCGGCCGCGGCCGGTCCGTCCAGCTCCAGCAGGATCGCGGCGTGCTCCGCCAGGGCATCGGGATCCTCGATCTCCTCGTCGATGCCGCGGAGGATCGCCCGGGCGTTCGCGGCCGCGATCCCGGAGCCGCGGGCCCTCTCCGCGAGGAGCGAGATGTGGG
>WJJW01000270.1 GCA_014729455.1 Candidatus Eiseniibacteriota bacterium | reverse complement strand
CGGCATCCCGCCCCGCACGTCCCTCCCCCACCACCGCCCGATTGACACCCCCTCCCGTCGATTCCTAGACTCCATCCCATGTTTCCCGGGGCCACAGGCGTCAACAATCGGAGGGTCGGACCTTGAAACCGTTCCTGTTCAGCGGCATCCAGCCCAGCGGAGAGATTCACATCGGCAACTACCTCGGTGCGATCCGCAACTGGGTGAAGCTGCTGGACGAGTACGACCCGCTCTTCTGCATCGTCGACTACCACGCGCTCACCCAGCCGTATGACCGCGACCTCCTGGCGCAGCGGACCTTCGACGCCGCCCTGGTGAACATCGCCGCCGGGCTCGATCCCGAGCGGTGCCGGCTGTTCGTTCAGAGCCACGTTCCCGCCCACACCGAACTCGCGTGGGTCTTCAACACGGTCACCCCGATGGGCGATCTCTCCCGGATGACGCAGTTCAAGGAGAAGTCCCAGCGCGCCGAGTCGGAGTCGTACATCAACGCCGGCCTGTTCACCTACCCCGTCCTCCAGGCGTCCGACATCCTCCTCTACAAGGCGCAGGCGGTGCCGGTCGGCGAGGACCAGATCCAGCACATCGAGCTGACCCGCGAGATCGCGCGGAAGTTCAACGCCCGCTACGGCGAGACCTTCCCCGAGCCGAAGCAGATCGTCCCGAAGGAGGGGGCGCGGATCCTCGGTCTCGACGGCAAGGCGAAAATGAGCAAGTCGCTGAACAACTACGTCGGTCTCCTCGAGGACTCGAAGTCGGTCTGGAAGAAGCTGGGACCGGCGGTGACCGACCCGGCGCGGGTGAAGCGGACCGATCCCGGGACCCCCGAGATCTGCAACATCTACTCCCTCCACAAGAGCTTCTCGCCCCCCGAGGACCAGCAGCACGTCGCCGAGGGGTGTCGGACCGCCGGCATCGGCTGCGTCGACTGCAAGAAGATCCTCCACAAGAACATGATGGGCGTCCTCGAGCCGATCCAGGAGAAGGCGGCCGCCCTGCGCGCGCAGCCGGAACGGGTCGAGGAGGTCCTCGACCGCGGAGCCCGGGATTGCGCGGACCTCGCGGAGCGGACGATGGAGGAGGTCCGCGACCGGATCGGGCTCCGCGCCCGCCGCTGAGCGGCGTCCCGCCCGAGACCGCCGGAGCGCCGCGCTCGCCCCCCGTCTTGACCCGACCCGCGCGAGGGAGGAACCTTGTCGGGGGACGGTTCGCCCGAAGATCCCCGCAGGAACTGGGTCGATGACGAGGAGGAGGAGGAGATGGACACCCGCACCCTGCAGCAATCGCTGCTGGAACTGGTCCGGCGAACCTCCGCGGAGCTGCCCGACGACGTGGCGGAGGTGATCCTGCGCCAGCTCCGCAAGGAGGCGCGCAACACCACCGGGCGCTACGCGATGGAAGTGATCAAGCGCAACATCGAGATGGCGAAGGAGAAGAGCCAGCCGATCTGCCAGGACACCGGCTCGATCCTCTTCTTCGTCCGCGCACCCAAGGGCTTCGACGAGGAGGCGTTCCGCAAGGCGGCCGACAAGGCGGTCCTCGAGGCGACGAAGATCGGCTACTTGCGGCAGAACTCCGTCGATCCGATCACCGGCAAGAACCCGGGCACCAATCTCGGCCCGGGAAGCCCCGTCTACCACTTCGAGCAGAAGAAGGGCGCCCAGATCGACGTCCGATTGATCCTCAAGGGGGGCGGCTGCGAAAACGTGGGTGCCCAGTACTCCCTGCCGCACACCGGGCTGGGCGCGGGCCGCGATCTCGCCGGCGTGGAGAAGTGCATCCTCGACGCGGTCAACCAGGCGCAGGGGAAGGGGTGCGGGCCCGGGATCCTCGGCGTGACCGTCGGCGGCGATCGCGCGACCGGCTACCTCCACTCGAAGGAGCAGCTCCTGCGCAAGCTCGACGACGAGAACGCCGATCCGGTCCTGCGGAAGCTCGAGAAGCGCGTGATGAAGCGCGCGAACGACCTCGGGATCGGACCGATGGGGTTCGGCGGCAAGACGACGCTGCTCGGCTGCAAGGTCGGCGTCCTGAACCGCTTGCCGGCGTCCTATTTCGTCAGCGTGTCGTACATGTGCTGGGCCTACCGGCGCCACGGGACGCTGCTCGACTCGAACGGCCGCGTCCGGCGCTGGCTCTACTAGGAGGGAGGGGGAGATGAAGCTCGAAGCACCGTTCACCGAGGAGAAGATCCGCGCCCTCCACGTCGGCGACATCGTCGAGATCAGCGGACTGCTGTTCACCGGACGCGACGCCGTCCACAAGCACCTCCACGAGGGGAACGACCCGCCGGTCGATCTGCGCGACGCGATCCTCTATCACTGCGGGCCGGTCGTCGTGAAGGAACGCGGCGAGTGGGTCGTCAAGGCGGCCGGGCCGACCACCTCGGCGCGCGAGGAGCCGTACCAGGGCGACCTGATCGGTCGGTTCGGCATCCGCGGCGTGATCGGCAAGGGAGGGATGGGGGCGAAGACCCTCGCCGCCTGCCGGGACCACGGCTGCGTCTACCTGCACGCGATCGGCGGAGCCGCCCAGGTGCTGGCCGACACCGTTCAGCGGGTCCGCGGGGTCCACTGGCTGGAGAAGTTCGGCAGTCCCGAAGCGGTCTGGGAGTTCGAGGTCGAACGGTTCCCGGCCGTCGTGACGATGGACTCGCACGGCAAGAGCCTCCACCAGGATCTACTCGAGGAGTCGTCCGAGAAGATGCGCGCGATGTTCGCCGAGATCGACCGCACGAAGAAGTGACCGCGATCCCGGATCTGCGGAAGCTGAGCCGCTCGTTCTCCCGGAACGCGCGGCTCTTCCTTCTCGGCACATTCCTGATGGGCCTCGGGCACGGAAGCCTCT
>WJJW01000269.1 GCA_014729455.1 Candidatus Eiseniibacteriota bacterium | reverse complement strand
GCTCGTCGGACCGCGCCGGCTCGTCCGCGACTTCCGGATCGGCCGGAAGACGTTCCCGACCACGATTCCCCGCAAGACGGCGGTGCTGGCGAACATGAACCTCGGCAACGTCATTTCCTCGTTGACGAAGCAGGGGGACTGGAACTTCCGGGACCGGCTGCCGATCGAGGATCCGCTCGACGTCGAGGACTTCCTCGACGACGTCGGCGGCGATCCGGGCAATGTCCCGAAGGCGGCCAGCCTCGGGCTCGGCTACATCACGCGCATGCGGCTCGTCGGGATCTACAAGGGCCTGTCCCTCGGCCAGCTCGTCTACTCGCTTCCCCTCTCGCCGGGGGAGGAGCAGCAGATCGCGGTCTTCGAGCAGCGGGAGCGCCTCTCGGTCCGCGAGCGCGAGAGCCTCTCCTTCCGGGAGCAGCAGCATTTCGAGCAGTCGCTCGACACCTCGCTCGACAGCACCTTCCGCAGCGCCTTCGATGAGACGATCAACGCCGGCTCCGAGATGGAGGCGAGCAGCAGCACCGGCGCGATCGGCGGAGCGGGCGGGATCGGCGGCTTCCTCGGAGGCGTCCTCTTCGGCGTCGGGGTCGCCGGCGGCTACAGCTCCTCCTCTTCGGGCTCGACGGAGAGCTGGCAGAACACGAGCCGCGACTTCGTCGCCTCCTCCGCAGAGGACTTCCACAGCGCCCTCGAACGGTCGGCCGCGGTCAAGCGGGAGGCGTCGCGCACGAGCGTGCGGCTGGCGACGGCATCGGACCGGCAAGAGGCGACGACGCGATTCATCGCCAACCGGAACCACTGTCACGCGCTGACGATGCAGTGGTTCCAGGTCCTGCGGGACGTTTCGATCGTGAGCCGGGTCGAGGGGATCGACCTCGTCTGCTTCGTCCCGTTGCAGCTCGTCCGTTTCCGCCGTCCGGGTCAGCCGAGCGCGCTGCAGCTCGGCGGCCTGAGCCGCAACGCGGTGATCGCGCGCTACGCGGGGATCCTGAAGCATGCCGACGTGCTCGCCGCCTCGTTCCGCCGGCGGCCCGGCTACCGCCGACCGCTCCAGCGGCTGAAGGAGTTCGCGGGCGATCCTGAGGCGAGCCCCTCGATCGGCTTCGCGCAGGACGTCATCACGGTCAGCCTGCGCGCGACGATCTTCCCGTTCGAGGAGATCTCCGTCAGCCTGATCACGCGCAACGGCGACCGGATCGGTCCGGTGACGCTCGCGGGGGCGGCGCTGAACATCCCCGAGGACGAGTTCTCGACCGAAGAGGAGCTGCTCGAGTTCCTGCGCAGGAAGCGCAGCGGCGAGGACGGTTTCGTCACCTTGACCGCCGGGATCGCGCTGCCGAGCCGGATGTCGCGCGACGAGGTCGCCCGTTTCGAGATCCGCCGGCGGACGCGGCCGTTCTCCTATCGCCTGCGCGATGCCGGGAGCCTCGTTCCCTTCGCGGACCTGATCAGCAACATCGCCTCGTCGCAGGGCTTCCTCGCGGCGCGGCGCGGGACCAGCCAGCTCCTGAACGTCCGGCTGGGGTCTGGCGAGATCGACGACGTCGTCGGCCCGCCGAACATCTGGGACGTCGACGCGCGCATCGCCGGCGACAGCGCCGTCTATCTCGACGAGTTCTCGGGGATCGTCAACAAGGTGGTGCTTCCGGCGTTCCTGCCGTTGCCGGCGCGCAACGTGACGCCCACGCTGAGCCGGAGCGATCTCATCGAGATCGAGGAGATGTACCAGCACGTCGTGCGCAACACCGTCGACTACTCGAAGTCGGTCTGGAGCTCGATGACTCCCGAGGAGCGCGCGATCATGCTGGAGCCGTATACGATCGGGGTCCCGCAGGGCGGGCTGGAGGACGAGTCGCAGGACGTGCCGCTGCTCTCCGCGGTGGCCAACAAGGTCCTGGGGTTCTTCGGCAACGCGATGGTGATGCCGTTTCACATCCCGCCGGATGCGGCGAAGGAGTTCGGCTTCACGACGCGGGACATCCAGGACGCGCTGCTCCGCTTCCATCGCCAGGGGTTCTCGGACAACCGGCGGAACCTGTCGCTGCCGACCCGCGGCCTGCTCGGAGAGGCGGTCCTCGGACGCTGCAACGCGTGCGAGAAGATCGACCTGCGCCGCTTCTGGAACTGGAAGGATTCCCCGACCCCGAAGCCGGTCGGCCAGGCGCCCGAGTTCCCGGCGGAGGCGGAAGGGGCCAACGTCTTCGCCGCGAAGGCTCCCGCGCAGCTTTCGACGAACCAGCCGCAGAACGTGGTGTCGATCGGGGCGTCCGGCCAGCCGGATGTCCCGAGCGGCGGATCGAAGCTCGCCGAGATCCTGAAGGCGGCGCCGGAGCTCGCCAAGGCGGAAACGGACCTGACCGGTCTCGACAAGCTCCAGAAGCAGCTCGAACAGGAGAGCAAATCGGCGGCGTCCGGTCGCGATCAGGTCATCAAGTCGGCGACCGACATCACCAAGACCGTCATCGGCGGGGTGAAGGACATCGCGATCGCCGAGAAGAAGGCGGAGGCCGCCGAGGAGGCGAAGAAGGAGAAGCAGGCCGAGGAGGATGCCGCCAAGGAGACGAAGGAGCAGGAGGAAGCGCAAAAGGCGCGGTCGGGCGCTCTGGAGAAGATCGGCGGGAACGCCGGCGGGCTGGCGTCGCTGGCAGCCGGGATCGAGAGCGGCACGCCGGGGGGCGCGGCCAGCTTCGCGGATACCGTCTTCGACAACGCGCTCGGCGAGTCCGGCGTGCTGACGCCGATCGAGGCGTCCTCGCTCTTCGCGGCGTTCAACGGGCTGAAGGGGACGGAGGGCGGGCCACCGGATGCCGTGGTCGATGCATTCCTCGCGCAGATCATCAACCGTTCGAAGGAATCCGGGGGAGGGAACTGAGCATGGCGAACGGCGAAAACAACGGACTTCCCGAGTCGGACAACCCGGTCCTGGGCGCGCTCTTCGAGATCCTCCGGACCACGAACTCGCCGGCGATCCAGCGGGCGCGCGAGCTGATCGCCCACCGAATCGCGGTTTCCGGGGAGGTCGCGCCCTCTCGCGTTCCCCCTCCGCTGAACATCACCGAGGTGGGTGGCTACTACAACCTGCTCGGATCGCTGGACGAGCCGATCCTGCAAGCCCGTCTCGTCACCGCCGCGCTCGGGATCGCGGGACCGGACGCGACGCTCCCGCCCCCGGGCGCCGGGCCGTTCCTGTTCTTCGCGACGCGGGAAGGGACGCGCCCGGCGGGACCGATGCAGGCGACGTTTCCGCTCTCGTTCACGATCCGCTCCGACTTCGCCGAGGCGTTCGACCGCTGCCTGGAGACGCTGAGCGGCCTGGGCGGCGCGGTGCCGGTGCTGTCGCCGCCGCGGGGTCTGCCGACTCCGGATGTCGCGCCTCCGGAAGACGGCGCCGCGCAGCTCGCGCTGGTCGGGAGGATCCTCACGCTCGCGCCGACCGCGGCCCTGAACGATCCGACGACGGATCCCCTGTCCGTCTCGCGGCTCGTCTCCGGCGGCGGGTTCCAGGTGGTCGCGCGGCAGATCGATCCGGCCGCTCCGGACGCGGGAAGCGTCGGGGACGAGGACTGGTCGAGCTGGCGGTGCGATGCGAACACCTGCAGCGAAGTGGCGACCACAGACGCGCGCGTGCCGTTGGAGCCGCTGCTGAACCAGGCGGGATGGCACCGGCTCGCTCCCTTGACGAACCCGAACTCCCTCACCACGCCGGGGAACTGGGCGGAGTGGGGGAACGTCACCGGCCTGGTCCCCGGCCGGACGACGTTCGGCGACGAGCTGCGGGCCGTGTTCCCCCTGAGCGCGATCCTGAACTCGAGCGTCCTCGCGATGCAGGACAAGGTCTGGGACGGGCAGGCGTTCGCGTAGCGGGGCGCGCTGAGCGAAACCGACGTATCAGAGCCGCGGCGAGGAGCGACTATCGCCCGCGACGCGTACCCAGATCCACTTCGGTCCCTT
>WJJW01000268.1 GCA_014729455.1 Candidatus Eiseniibacteriota bacterium | reverse complement strand
GTGCGTCGGTCCCCGCGGCCGCGGGGCTCACCGCAGCCGCACGATCCGGCGTCCGAGGAGTCGATCCTCGGTTCGGACGGTCACGAAGTAGGTCCCGGCGGGAGCCCGACGCCCCGCGTCGGTCCGCCCGTTCCAGGCGATCTCGACCGGTCCGGCCGAAGCGATCCCCTCGTAGGGCCGGGCGACCCGGCGGCCGGAGAGGTCGTGGATCGTGACCGCGACCGGACCGGGGCGGGCCAGCTCGAACCAGAGCGCCGTGGCCCGGCGGAACGGGTTCGGCCCTCGCATCCGGAGCGCGGGGACGTCGGCATCGACCCGACTCTCGGCGACGTCGCTCGTCGGACCGAGCTTGTCGCTCAGACCCATGAATGCGAGGTAGTTCGTCACCCAGGTCTGGTCGTCGTCGTCGGTGTCCTCGGGACGGGCCGGAATCCCGCCGTCGTCGTCCTCGTCCTCGGAGACGAGGTACGCGGTCAGCGAGACGTGCAGGCCGAGGTGCTCCGGATCTTCGAGGGCGAGACCGACCGCGCGGTGGCCGAGCGCGTACCAGCCGTTCCACGCGTTCTGAAACTGACCGGGGCTGGAGAAGGTGTCGATCTGGTCCTTGTAGGTCGCGAACCAGGCCTCCGCCTCGTCCGGATGCGCCGCGAAGTAGGACCGCAGGAGTCCCCACGCGGACGCCCCACCCGCCATCGCCCAGGTCTCGTTTCCGAGGAGGGTCGGATCGGCCTCGATCCAGGCCTTCACCTTCGTCCCCGCTTCCTCCACGGCGTGGTCGATCCATCCCTGCTCCCCGTCGTGGAGCCCGGCGTCGTAGAGGTTGCCGAGCGCCCAGGCGAGGACGTGCGTATTGACCTGGTCGTAGAACGGTGGACCGTCCTGGGAAAGCGTGTGATCCCGGATGTAGCCGGCGCACGAGTCGGCGTATGCCTGGAAGGAGGCGTCTCCGTAGACGTCTCGGTACAGGTTCTCGGCGCGGAGCGCCCACCCGCAATTGTACATGCGGTAGTAGCCGTAGATCTCCGCGCCGCCTCCCTCCTCGAGGTAGGCGGGGTAGTTCATGCAGTAGGTCCAGGCGGCATCGATGTTCGGCCGGTACCGGTCGTCCCCGGTGAGCTGCTCGTAGCGCGTCCAGACCCAGATCGACTCGGAGGTGTTGTCGGTCTGGATGATGTCTGGAAGGCTCTCCCCTTCCCGCATTCCGCCGTACTGGGGATCCTCCGGATCGTCCACCTGCCAGGTCGAAAGGAACGCGGCGATCCACCCGTACATCTCGAGGTCGGAGGACGGTTGGCGCAACGCGCCCTCGGGGAACGATCCCGGTTCCCGGACGGGCGGCGCCCCTCCGTACCGGGAGGCGACATCCTCGGGGCTCCAGTACGGGGAGGCCCCGGCCGGAGTGGCGAGCGAAGCGGCGGCGATCGTCAGGGCGAGCAGCGCCCATGCGGTTCGGGTGGTCATGGTCCCTCCTCTCGAGAGCGTCCGGAACCCGGTGGTCGAGCGCAGATCAGTCTACCCCAACGGGAGGCGGCGGCCAAGCGGGCGACTCTCCGTTCTCCGCGTCGTTCCGCGCTTGGTTCCGCCACGACCCCTCACCTATAGTCCTTCGATGCCGCGCGCGATTCCGCCCGCCGGAGCGGCGCGAGGATCGGCGGAATACGAGAAGGAGAACCGACGAGATGAAGGAGCCCCCGGGGAAGACCCCCGCGGAACGGCTGGCGCAGCCGTTCCTGCGCTTCCTCCACACCGCAGCGTCGGGAGGGATTCTCCTCCTGATCGGAGCCGTCCTCGCCCTCGCCTGGGCGAACGGCCCCTGGGGGGACAGCTACGTCGAGGTCTGGAAGAAGACGTTCCTCTCCTTCGAGTTCGCCGGGATCTCCATCCGCCATCCGCTCTACTGGTGGATCAACGACGCGCTCATGGTCATCTTCTTCTTCGTCGTCGGTCTCGAGATCAAGCGCGAGGTGCTCCTCGGAGAGCTGTCGTCCGCTCGGCAGGCGGCTCTTCCGATCGCGGCGGCCATCGGCGGCATGCTCGTCCCCGCGAGCCTCTACGCACTGCTGAATCAAGGAGGCACGGGGGAGTCGGGATGGGGGGTCCCGATGGCGACCGACATCGCCTTCGCCGTCGGGATCCTGTCCCTGCTGGGAAGGCGGGTGCCGCTCGCCCTGAAGGTGTTCCTCCTCGCTCTGGCGATCGCCGACGACATCGGCGCGGTTCTCGTGATCGCGATCTTCTATACCGGAGACATCGCCCGCGAAGGGCTCCTCGTAATCGTCGCGGCGTTCGGGTACATGGTGCTCCTCAACCGGCTGCACGTCCGGAGCCCGATCCTGTATCTCGCCGGCGGCCTGGTCATGTGGTTCGGCTTCGTGAAGTCGGGGATCCATCCGACGGCCGGCGGGGTCCTCGCCGCGATCGCGATTCCCGCTCGGCAGAGGATCGACATCGACGACTTCCTCTCGATCAGCAAGGACGCGCTCGGCGAGCTCGAGGAGGATCGAAACCGCGGGTCGGACGTGCTGCCGAGCCGGATCCAGCGCCAGGCCCTGAGCCGGCTGGACCGGGCGACCGACCAGGTGGAGCTGCCGATCCGGCGGCTCGAAGGCGCGCTGCATCCCTGGGTGTCGTACCTGATCATGCCGCTCTTCGCGTTCGCCAACGCGGGCGTCCGGATCGAGGCGGGGCTCGGGGCGGTCTTCTCCCATCCGGTCACGCTCGGAATCGTTCTCGGCCTCGTGGTCGGCAAGCCGGTCGGGATCTTCCTTCTCTCGTGGATCGCCGTCCGTCTCCGGCTCGCCCGGCTCCCGTCGGGGGTGACGTGGCGATCGATCATCGGCGCCGGCTGCCTCGCCGGAATCGGCTTCACGATGTCGATCTTCATCGCGAGCCTCGCGTTCGGGGGGGAACAGGAGCTTCTCGACAAGGCGAAGATCGCGATCCTCGCCGCATCGCTGGTCTCGGGGCTTCTCGGGGCGGGAGCGATCCTGGTCTCCGCCGGCGGGGCCGGCGGGTCCCGGTCGTCCGGGTGAGGGATCTTCCGGTGGTCCCGGAGGTCTGCTAGCGTCGACGCATGAGGGAGGGATTGAGCCCGAGCTCGGTGAACAAGGTTCTGGGGGTCCTGGGCCTGGGGGTCCTCGCGCTCGCCATCTGCTTCGTCGTGATCGTGGGAAGTCGTGTGTTTCTCCTGTTCTTCGGCGCCTTCCTGTTCGCGATCTTCCTGAGAAGGCTCGGGGAACTGATCCAGCGATGGATCCACGTCTCGCAACGATGGGGGGTTCTCCTCGTCATCTGCCTTCTCATCGTCGCGGCCGGGGTGCTGGCGACGACGTTCGCCGTGAACATCACGCAGCAGTTCGATACCCTCGGCGCCCTCGTCGAGGACGCCTACCAGGATCTCAGGGGCAAGCTCCGGGACTCCCGCTGGATCGACCTGAGCGGTGAAGGGATGCCGAGCATCGACAGCGTCCTGTCCGGCGGCGCTTCCGCACTCGGCGGAGTGACCAAGGCGCTCTCGACGACGGCGAGCGTCGTGATCGGCTTTCTGATCATCTTCGTCGTGGGGATCTTCTTCGCCGTGGACGGCCGGCGGTATCGCCGCGGGGTCGTCCTGCTCATCCCGCCGCCGCATCGCGAGCGGGCGGGCCGCATCCTGGATCGCATCGTGAACGATCTCTGGCTGTGGCTCGGCGCCAGGATGATCTCGATGGCGATCATCGGCGTGCTCACGACCGTCGTTCTGCTCATCCTGGGGATCCCGATGCCGGTCACGCTCGGGTTCATCGCCGCGATCCTGACGTTCATCCCGAACATCGGCGCCGTCGTGGCCATCGTGCTGCCGGCATTGCTCGCCCTGGAACAGGGGATGGGGACGGTCATCGCCGTGATCGCGGCCTACACGGGGATCCAGATGATCGAGAGCTACGGCATCACGCCGCTGATCCAGCAGCGCATCGCGAAGCTCCCGGGGGCCCTCCTGATCTTCTCGCAGATCCTCGCGGGGATCCTGTTCGGCTTCCTCGGGATCGCGCTGGCCTCGCCGCTCGCCCTGATCGCCATGATCCTCGTCGAGGAGCTGTACGTGAACCCGATGTCCGAGAAGATGGGGGCGACCGACGCCGCTTGAACGGGTCCGTGGTTTGACCCGCCGCAACGCCTCGTCTACCCTCGACTGTCCGTCGAGACGCGCCCCACTCCGCCGGGTGGAGGCGCGATCTCGCAGGCTTCGGGGAATCGAGGCTGGAGGAACGGAGCGCGCTGATCGAAGCGCGCCTCACGGCTGTCGCGATCGACGAGCAGCCGGGACAGACGACCGAACCGAATGGAGGGACAGCCATCGTGAACCCGATTCGTTCCCGCGCAATCGCCCGCCGCCTCGTCGCGGCGGGGCTGCTCTTGGGTCTTCTCTCGCCTTGTTTGGCGACGGCGGAAGCCCCGACGGCCCTCTCCCCGCGCACCGGCGCGCCTCGCGGCCCGCTCGCGCCGCTCGAGGTGTTCTGGAGTCAGGCGCCGGACCTCAACGGCTCGAAGATCTCCTCGGAGCGGATCCCGTCCCTCGGGGTGGAGACCGAGGTCGCCAACGACTTCAGCTCGCCGACCGACACCCGCGTCACCCGCCTCGCCTGGTGGGGCGGTCCGTTCGAGTGGGAGGAAGGGGACCCGGTCCTCACCAACTTCAACCTCTACTTCTACGACGACCTCGACTGCGCACCGGGGACGATCATCGCCGCGTACGACGACGTCGTCCCGACGAGGACGAGCGAGGGAGACGACGGTCTCGGCCAGCCGGTCTACCGTTACGAGGCGCCGGTCAGCGTCCCGATCCTCGGCGGGCAGACCTACTGGGTGGTCGTGCAGGCGGATTACCACGGGAGCCCGCCTCAGTGGGGGCGCCAGCAGGCCCTCGAATCCGGAGGTTGCGCGACCCTGGTCCGGGGCGAGTACTTCGGCTACGCCGACTGGGTCCCGGCCTCCCAGATCGCGGGCGAGGAGTGGGACGCGAGCCAGGAGCTGGAGATCGAGACCCCCACGCTCGAGGCGTGCTGCGACGACTACGGCTTCTGCCAGATGCTCTTGGCGGACGACTGCATCGGCGAGGGGGGGACTCCCCAGGGGGAGGGAACCGACTGCGATCCGAACCCCTGCCCCGAGCCGGATCTCCAGGCGTGCTGCTTCCTGGACGGTTCGTGCTTCCTGTTGATCGAACAGGACTGCCTCGACGCGGAAGGAGTGCCGCAGGGCGAGGGGACCGATTGCGATCCGAACCCCTGCGAGCAGACCGGGCAGGCGTGCTGCCTTCCGGGCGAGGTCTGCATTGTTTGGGACCCGCAGGACTGCAGCGATTCGGGCGGCACGCCGCAGGGGGAAGGAACCGACTGCGATCCGAATCCGTGCGGACCCGAGCCGGAGGCATGCTGCCTGGCGGACGGGTTCTGCGTCCTCTACTCCCCCAGCAACTGCACCACCTTCGGCGGGGAGCCGCAGGGGCAGGGAACGGTTTGCGACC
>WJJW01000267.1 GCA_014729455.1 Candidatus Eiseniibacteriota bacterium | reverse complement strand
GAACGTGAGTCCGAGGATCTTCGCCAGGCTGCGGGCGTCGAGCCCGTAGGCCCCCGCGCGGCTCCGATCCAGAGACACCCGGACCTCGTCGCGTCCCCGCTCGAGGTCGGTCCGCACCTCGCGGAGCCCCGGCAGGAGCGCCATCCTCCGCCGCACCTCATCCGCCAGCGAGGCGAGCCGGTCGGTGTCCTCTCCGAACAGCGTCACCGAAACGCGCTGCGCTCCCCGGCCTGCCTCCTCCTCGGTGCCGAAGAGGTATTCGACGCCGGCGAGGTCCGGAAGCCGCTCACGCAACGTGGATCGGATCTCCCGGATCTCCTTCTCGCTCTTCGTCACGCCGGGTTCGAAGAACAGCGTGAAGCCCGCGTAATTGTCCCGGTAGAACGCGTAGACCGACTCCACCCCGAGCGAATCCTTCATCTCGAGGAGCGTGGACTCGACGTTGCGGACGACCGGCCGGACCCCATAGACGTTCTTGTTGTCGAGGAAGTCGATCTCGACGCGCAGGTTGTCCTGCTTCACCCCGCGATCGCCGAACGCCTCCGGTTCCAGTCCGGTGATCTGCATCGCCGCGATCGTGGCCAGGAGGAAGAGCGGCAGGAAGACCAGACCGGTCCGCTTCGGGTGGCGGATCGCCGTCCAGCGGAGAAGGCGGAGGTAGCGTTCCCGCAGACGGCCGAGGATCCGGGCCTCCCCGCCCCCCTTCTCATCCCCCGCTCGCGCGGCCAGGAGCGGGACGAGCGTGAGACAGATCAACAGCGAGAAGAGCAGCGTCACCGAGATCGTCACGCCGACCTCCGCCAGCCAGACGGTGACCTCGCTTCCCTTCGACAGGACGATCGGCGCGTAGACGATCACCGAGGTGAGCGTCGAGGCGGTCACGGCGACGCCCACTTCCCGCGCCCCGATCGACGCCGCCCGCCGGGCCGGGTCCCCCTTCTCCCGCCGGCGGTGGATCGCCTCCAGGACGACGATCGCGTTGTCGACCAGCATCCCGACGGCGAGCATCAGCCCCATCATCGTCAGGACGTTCAGGGTGCGGCCGGTCAGATACAGGAAGACGCAGGTCCCGACGACCGAGAGCGGAATCGCGACCGAGACGATCGACGTCGCGCGCAGCCGGCGGAGAAACACGAGGAGCACCAGCACCGCGAATACCGCTCCGATCAGACCGGACTGGAGCAGGGAGCGGAGCGATCCCGTGATCTCGTCCGCCTGGTCGAAGAAGAGCACGACGTCGATCCCCTCGAGGGTCGGGTCCTCCGCCGCCCGGTCCAGCAGCCGCCCCACCCTCCGCGAGACCTCGACGATGTTCGCCCCCGATGCCTTCTGGATCTCGAAGCCGACCGCCGGCTCGCCGTTCAAGCGCCGGTGGTAGCCGGGGGCCGGCTCCGCGTAGACGACGTCGGCGATGTCCCGCAGCCGGACGCCGGCCGGGGTGACCGGGAGGTCTCGCAGCTCCTCCAAGGATCGGAACTGCCCCAGGGTCCGGACGGCGATCCTGCGATGCCCGTCCCGGACGCGGCCGGCGGTGAGGTCGAGGTTGCTCCGGTTGAGCAGGGCGAAGAGCCGCTCGACGTCGACGGAGTGCGCCACGATGGCGTCGAGATCCAGGTAGATCGTCACCCCCTTCGGGGCGATCCCGTCGACGGTGACCCGGCCGACCCCCTCCACGCGTCGCAGCGGGTTGAAGATCCGCCGCTCCAGCAGATCGTAGGAAGCGGAGAGATCCTTCCCCCGGGAGCTGATCCGTCCGACCATGACGGGGATGTCGTTCGAATTGAACGTGAAGACGAACGTGTCGCGGAGATCCGCCGGAAGGCGGGGGCGCACCTGCTCCAGCTTCTCCTGGACCTCCATCCGCAGCACGTCGACGGGACGCCCGAAGTCGAAGCGGACCTGGACCCAGGCTCCATCCTCGTCGGAGTACGAGCGGATCTGCCTCACGTCGCCGAGGGTCGCGAACACCTCTTCGATCGGCCGGGCGATCTCCCGCTCCACCTGGGCCGGCACCGCGTTCGGGTACGGCGCCCAGACGCCGATGAACGGGAAGTCGACCTTCGGCAGGAAGTCGAGCTTCATCCGGGACAGGCTCACGGTCCCGAGGACGAGAACCGCCGCGGTCAGGACCAGAACGGTCACCGGTCTGCGGAGCGATCCGTCGGAGAGCTTCACGGCTTGCGGTCCACCGTCGCGTACACGACCGGGATCACGACGAGGGTGAGCGCGGTCGAGACGAGCAGTCCCCCGATCACCGCGATCGCGAGCGGCGCCCGCAGCTCCGCCCCCTGCCCGAGGCCGAGACCGAGCGGAAGGAGGGCGAGGATCGTCGTGGTCGTCGTCATCAGGATCGGGCGCAGCCGAGCGCGTCCCGCCTCCCGGATCGCATCGAGCTTCGCCCGCCCGCTGCGCCGCCGCGCGTTGACGAAATCCACGAGCACGATCGCGTTGTTCACCACGATCCCCGTGAGCAGCACGACGCCGATCAAGGCGACCACGCTGATCGCGGTCCCGGTGACGGCGAGCGCCCCGACCACGCCGATCAACCCGAGCGGGACCGAGAAGAGGATCACCAGAGGATGCAGGAACGACTCGAACTGGCTCGCCATCACGAGGTAGACCATGAATACGGCGAGGAAGACGGCGAGCGCGAACCCGCGGAACGCCGTCGCCACCTCCTCGTGCTGTCCCCCGAGCCGGGCCGCCACGTCGGCGGGCGGCGGGGAGCGACGCAGGAGCGTTTCGATCCGCTCCGCGGCTCCGGCGAGATCGAGCCCGCTCAGGTCGGCACGGATCACCGCGGCGCGCTGCTGGCCGATGTGCGTGATCCGGGAGGGACCGACGCCGATCTCCACGTCGGCGACCGAGGAGAGGTTCACCGGGATCCCGTCCACCTGATCGACGACGAGCCGGGGGACGTGATCGACGTCGAGCTCCGTCGCGCCGGCGGTGCGGACGATCACGTCGAGCTGGCGGTCGGACTCCTTCAGCCGGGTGGCGACCTCGCCGTGGATCTTGTTGCGCAGGGTCCGGGAGATCGTGTCCAGATCCAGGTCGAGGGCGGCGAGCCGTTCGCGGCGGAAGGAGACCTGCACCTCCGGGCTTCCCTCCTCCAGACTGCTCCGGACGTCCGCGAAGCCCGGCATCTCCCGCAGGTCGACGACCAGCCGATCCGCGGTGCGCCGGATCGCGTCGAGATCCCGCCCGAAGACGTGGACCTCGATCGGGGTGCGGAAGCTGAAGTAGCTGGGACGGCGGATCTCCGCCCGGATCCCGGACTCCCGCGCGACCCGTTCCCGGACGGCGGCGACGACCCGGCGCTCCTGCTCGCGGTCGTCCCGATCGGCGATCGCGAGGTTGATCTGCGCGAGATTCTCCCGGCGTTCGGCGGCGGCGCGGCCCAGCTCGGGATCCTCGCCGACGCGGCTGAAGACGCGGGCGATCCGGGGATCGGCGAGGAGATCCCGCTCGATCGCGCGGACGGTCCGCTCCGTCGAGGCGAGCGGGGTTCCGGCCGGCAGCTCCAGGGCGACGGTGAACTCCCCCTGCGAAAACGGCGGGATCAGGTCGACTCCCAGG
>WJJW01000266.1 GCA_014729455.1 Candidatus Eiseniibacteriota bacterium | reverse complement strand
GTGCAGCAGTGGTTCCGCCGCCAGAGCAGGTACTCCTCCCACTTGACGCGGTGGACGAGCACGGGCCAGAGAAGCCCCCGCTCGTCGAGGTCGGCGCACGTCGCGAGGTAGTACGGGGCCTGCTCGTCGTGCGTGACCATGCGCGCGAGGTCTGCAATAGGGACGGTAATGGTTCCGGGATGTCGGTTCGCGGCGAGAAGCTCCCTCACGGCTCATCGTCCTTCCCGCTCCCAGCGACGTCCTCAAGCTGCCGAGACAGCGCGTCTGCTACACCCCTGTCGTGCAGCATGGTCCGCAGCGCGTCCGGGGTGATGACGATGGCCCGCTGGTCCACGTTGACCTGTTCGGCGTGCATCCCGCCCTCGGTAAACCACTCGCGGAGCTGGGCCTCCAGCTTGAGCGCCCCGAGAACGACGCGCGGATCGTTCGACTGGCGGCATTCGAGGAGGCTTTTCGCGTACCCCCCGACCCCATCGCCGTTCTCTTCGAGCCACTCTACGACGCTCTCGCGCCCCTCGCGCATCCGAGCTCGCCAGGCGGCGAGCACAGCGCGCCCGTCCTTGTCGATGGCGGGGCGGTGCTCCCCCAGTACCCCCCCGGATTGGGGCTTGTCGGGGTTGTTTGTCACGTCGGTATTCTACCCCCTTCGACCCTCGGAGGGTCTCCCGAGGACGGCGCTCATCGGCGCCGCCCCCGCTGCGGGTTCGCCGGCAGGAAGAGGGCGGCCAAGATCCCGAGCGGTCCGAGGCACAGACCTAAGATCGCACCGGCCGCGCCCCTGTGTCTGGCGCTTCCGGCCGCGGCACCGAGCGCGGCGCATACGACTATTGATGCCGCTGCGGCTAGGCCCAGCAGGACGATTACCGATTCGTTCATGATTCCTCCTCGATCTCCTCCGGGTACACCCCGAAGAACTCGCTCAGTACCTCGTCGCCTACCCCGAGCTCCCGCAGCGCGCCGGGGATCAACTCGGAGATGTGGTGGGGGTCGCCGCCGGGTCCAGGCGGGACATCGCCCCCCGTCGGTGCATCCTCTCCCAGCACGGGGCGCCTTCTCGGACTTTCACCAGCTTCCATATCACCTCGTTTTCGAGAGCGGGCGCGGCCTCCCGTTCCCGCTCGTTCATTCTCACCCAGGGGTGGTCAAGAAACACCACATGCGTCGCGTCCTGTTCTAACTGACCGGACCCCCGCAGGTCGTGAAGGTCCGGCGGCCGGCGCTCTCCGACGCTGGAACGGTTGAACTGGTGGATCGCCAGGACCGGAACCTGCGTCCGCTGTGCGAACCCGCGGACGGTGCGGGAGATGTCGGTCACCTGGTCGTACTCGCGTTCGCCTCGGCCCTCCATGAGCCCGAGGTAGTCGATCACCACCGCCGCGGCGTCCGTCTCCTTCGCCTCGCGCTCCAGAGTTGCGACGGCCCTCCCGACTTGCGGGGGGAGCCCGTCGAAGACGTGGAGGGCGCAGTTTTTCCGAAGGTAGTCCGCGGCGCGCTCGATGTGCCGCGCGTTCGGTGGCGACAAGGGTCCCTTCTCGGGGCGCGACACGTAGGCTTCGGCGTGTATCGCGCACCGCCAGCATTGGTCGCACCCCATCTCGTAGGACGCGTACAGCACGGGGCGCTGCTCCGCGAGTGCGGTCTGCACGGCCCACCAAAGCGCCCAGATCGACTTCCCAACGGCGGGGCGTGCGGCGAGAATCACGAAGTCTCCGGGCCGGATGAAGTTCCCCGTCCTGTCAGCGGCAGGGACGCGAAACGGTAGCCGGATGCCGGTGTCCTTCTCCGGGTGCAGGATCGCGTCGAGTACGCGGCGGGCCGCCTCTTCGGGTTTCGTGCTGGGGCGGACGTAGACCCGTTCCCGGTCCTCGACCTGACGAAGCACGTCCCGAACGGTGCCGGGGTCGGCGGTGGCGATCGCTCGCGAGATGAGCCGATCCTCGTGCGCGGCACGTAGTGCGTCGAGCCAGTACGTGATGAGCGGGGGAGGGATGGTGGGGTCCCTGTCGGTGAGCTCGAGCAGGAGTTGTGGGAAGTTGCACGTTCCCTCGCTAATCTGCCCGGCCCGTTTCGCGATCGCCTCGGCGGTCAGGGCCTTCCGCTCGTCCCGAAGGTCAAGGATGGCGGCGAAGATGTCGGCGAACCTCGGCGTCTCGAAGTCGAGCGGATCGGGCGCGGGTGTGAGCCCTCGCGTGAGCTCTGCTTCGAGCAACTGCATGCAGTCCTCGGGGTAGAACACGAGGCACCGGATGATTTCCTCCTCGTGTCGTTCGCGGAGTGCGCGTTCGACATTCGATCCCCAGAACTCGGGCCATACATGGTTTGTCTCTTCCTTCACCGCACGAGGCTCTCCCTCAGAAGCCGCGGGTTGCGTCTCGGATGATCTCCTCTGGGGTCCGGACCCGCTCGCCCTCCTGGGCGGGGCCGAGGTACTTCGACATGTTCGGTCTGAAGTTGCCGATGCCGTAGCGTTTCTCACGAATCAGGTCTTGGCCAGCGAAGAGTCGGAAGGCGGCTCGGAGGACGTGGAGATCGGTCTCTCGCTTGAGGATGGCTCGGAGGTCGGCTTGGTGTGTGGCGAGCTTGTGGATCTTCGGGAGGCCGTATTCGGCCGCGACGTCGTTCCAGACTTCAGCAAGGTCGGCGGGCCTCGGGCCCGCCTTGCCCCCCGGAGGGGGGTTTGGGGGGTTACTCGGAGACGGAGACGGAGGCTGGTGTTTTGCTGGTCCAGCGCTGGACCGTAAATCGACCCCACCGCTGGCCCCAGCGCTGGTACCGTTTCCGTCCGGATCGGAAGGCGCAAACCGACCGCCTGGGCCCCG
>WJJW01000265.1 GCA_014729455.1 Candidatus Eiseniibacteriota bacterium | reverse complement strand
GCGACCTGCACGCTGACCGCCGGCTGCGAGACCCCCAGCTCGCGCGCGGCCGCGCTGAGACTTCCCAGCCGGGCGGCCGCCTCGAGACAGCGCAGGGAGAAGATCTCGATTCCCCTCAGGTATACCTCCAGATTATGGCTTCTCTAATGACTATTCTGTAGACAGATGGATGACGCAAGCGGAAGCTGACCGGAGCCACCTCGAAGGAAAGGAGACTTTCGAATGAGCCTGGAGATCCGCCCCGCCGAGGGGAAGCTCGGCGTGCTGCTGCCCGGCCTCGGCGCCGTCGCGACCACGTTCATCGCCGGTGTCGAAGCGATCCGCAAGGGAAGGACCGAACCGCTCGGCAGCCTCACCCAGACCGGCACGGTCCGTCTCGGAAAGCGGACCGAGAACCGGTCCCCCAAGATCCGCGACTTCGTCCCGCTCGCAGCGCTCGACGACGTGGTCTTCGGCGCCTGGGATCCGATCCCCGACGACGCCTACGAGGCCGCGCGCAAGGCGGGGGTGCTCCAGCCGGAAGATCTCGATCCGATCCGCAACGAGCTCGAGGCGGTCAAGCCCTGGCCGGCGGTCTTCGACCGGCGTTTCGTCAAGAAACTCGAGGGAACGCACGTCAAGCAGGGCGCCACCTTGATGGAAAAGGCCGAGGCGTTGCGCGCCGACATCCGGACCTTCCGGGAGGAGCGGGGTTGCGACCGTCTCGTAATGGTCTGGTGCGCCTCCACCGAGACGTTCTTGCAGGCGGGGCCGGCGCACCAGTCGCTGGAGGCGTTCGAGAAGGGGTTGAGGGAGAACGATCCCACGATCGCCCCGAGCATGATCTACGCCTACGCCGCGATCCTGGAAGGGGTTCCCTTCGCCAACGGCGCACCGAACCTTTCCGCCGACATCCCCGCGCTGGTGGAGCTCGCGAAGGAACGGAACGTTCCGGTCTCCGGCAAGGATTTCAAGACGGGCCAGACGTTGATGAAGACGATCCTGGCGCCCGGCTTCAAGGCGCGGCTCCTCGGCGTCAACGGCTGGTTCAGCACGAACATCCTCGGCAACCGCGACGGAGAGGTCCTCGACGATCCCGAGTCGTTCAAGACCAAGGAGGAGAGCAAGCTCTCGGTGCTGCACACGATCCTGCAGCCGCATCTGTACCCCGAGCTGTACGGATCGCTGTACCACAAGGTCCGGATCAACTACTACCCGCCGCGCGGGGACAACAAGGAGAGCTGGGACAACATCGACATCTTCGGCTGGATGGGCTACCCGATGTCGATCAAGATCAACTTCCTCTGCCGGGATTCGATCCTCGCCGCGCCGATCGTCCTCGATCTGGCGTTGTTCATGGATCTGGCGAATCGGGCGGGCATGCGCGGGATCCAGGAGTGGCTCTCCTTCTACTACAAGAGCCCCGTCCACGCGCCGGGGCTGTATCCCGAGCACGACCTGTTCATCCAGCTCATGAAGCTGAAGAACACGCTGCGCTGGATGCGCGGCGAGGAGCTGATCACCCACCTGGGGATCGAGTACTACGACTGAGGCGGGACCGCGCCGGGGCGGCCCGGCAAGCTAGCCGGCCTCGACCGGGTTCTCGAGGGTGCCGATCCGGTCGATCTCGATCCGGACCCGGTCGCCCGGCTTCAGGAACCGCTGGGGATCGCGGAACACGCCGACCCCGGAGGGGGTCCCGGTCGCGATGAGGTCTCCCGGCAGCAGGGTCATCTGGCGGCTGATGTAGGCGACGAGGTCGTAGATTCCGTGGATCAGATCCGCGGTGCTGCTCTCCTGCATCTTCTCGTCGTTCCAGAATGCGCGCAGCGGCAGATCGTGGGGATCGGGGATCTCCGCAGCCGGGACGATCCAGGGCCCGCAGGGTCCGAACGTGTCGTAGCTCTTGCCCCGGAACCACTGCCGGTCGCTGTACTGCGCCCCGCGTCCCGACACGTCGTTCAGGATCGTGTAGCCGAGAATCGCCTCCGGCGCCGCTTCGGGTGACCGATCCTTCGTCGGCGTGCCGATCACGATCGCCAGCTCCGCCTCGGCGTCCACCTTCTCCTCCTGAGGCGGGATCCGGATCGGATCGCCGGCTCCGATGAGGCAGCTCGGCGCCTTCGCGAACAGCAGCGGCGCCTCGGGCGGCTTCTTGTTCTGCTCCTCCGCGTGCGCCCGGTAGTTCAGGCCGATCGCCACGATCTTCGACGGATCGGGGATCGGCGGGCCGAGCCGCTCCCCTCCGAGGGGGCGCCAGCGATTCCGCGGGGCCTCGCGGGCGATCCGCCTCCGCTCGGCGAACCCGCCACCGGCCACGATCTCCCTCCAGGAGCCTCCCTCCACCTCGAGGACCCGTTCCCCCGCCTCGTCGATCCAGACCGGGCGCTCCGTTCCTGCGGGCCCCACGCTCGCCAGACGCATCGTCTCAACCCCCTTTCCGGCCCGCGGCCGGACCCGGCTGCGTCTTCCAGCGCCGGTGCATCCAGAACCAGTGATCGGGCCTCTCCCGAACGTACCGTTCCAGCAGCCCGCTCCACCACTCCGTGTAGCGGCGGATCGTCGCCTCCTCGTCCCCGTCCTGCGGCACGATCGTCGGCTCCTCGAGCTGCAGCCGGACCTTCCCTCCCGGCAGGTGCAGGCCCATCCCCACGAGGATCGGCACCCCGAAACGGCGCGCCAGCCGCACCGGGCCGAGGGCGGTCGACGCGGGCCGGCCGAGGAAATCGATGAAGATCCCGTCCCGCCCGGCATCTTGATCCGCGACGATCGCGATCCATTCCTTTCGCCGCAGCGCCTGGATCATCTCGCGGACGTCCTCTTCCACGTTCAGGACCCGCAGCCCGCAGCTCTCCCGCACGCGATCCATCAACGCCTCGACCTCCCGGTTGCGCTGGCGTCCGACGACGACGCGCGCGGGCAGACCGATCGCGGGAAACAACGCTCCCACCCACTCCCAGTTGCCGTAATGTCCCGTCAGGAGGATCGCTCCCCGCTCCATCCGGCGCAGCCGCTCGATCCGCTCCCGGGAGAGCGGATCCAGCTCGACCCGCTGGAGCAGCTCCCGCCGGTCCATGCCGGGGAGTCGCGCGAACTCCACGGCGGTCCGGGCGAACCCCCGGTAGCAGCGCCGGGCGATCGCTCGCAGCTCCGGTTCCTCTTTCTCCGGAAACGAGGCGCGGAGGTTGTCGAGCGTCACGGTGCGACGGATCCGGATCAGGCCGAAGAGCAGGTCTCCGAGCCGGTCGGCCATCCAGAGCGCGGTCCCCATCGGAACCGCGCGGCAGAGGCGGAAGAAGCCGGCCAGGGCGAACCGCTCCAGGCGATCCTTCCGGTCGCTCATCGCCGGCGAACCGAAAGGCCGTACCGCAGCCCCGGCAGCCGCCGGACGCGGCCGCTCAGCTCCAGCCTCCCGAGACGACCGAGGATCTCGGCGCAGGGCAGACCGCTCGCCCGGCTGATCTCCTCGACCG
>WJJW01000264.1 GCA_014729455.1 Candidatus Eiseniibacteriota bacterium | reverse complement strand
GCGCGGTCCTGAGAGGCCGCGACCGAAGACGAGGAGGAACGACCCGATGCAGAGAGCCATGAACGCCGGGATCTCCGGCTTGCGATCGCACCAGACCCTGATGGACGTGATCGGAAACAACATCGCCAACTCGAGCACGGTCGGCTTCAAAGCCTCTCGGATGACGTTTCGAGAGGCGCTGGCCCTCCAGCTCGGGCACCGGGCGCAGCCAGGGGGAGCCGACGCGCTGGCGGGGCCGGTCCAGGTCGGAACGGGGACCGGCGTCGGAGGGATCGACCGGCTGTTCACGCAGGGAGGAATCGAGGCCACCGGAGGTCCGTTCGACCTCGCCCTTTCCGGCGAAGGGCTGTTCATCGTTCGAGACGGGGAGCGGATGCTCTACACCCGCGCCGGTGACTTCCAGCTCGACGCCGCGGGACGCCTCGTGCTCACGGGGACCGACCGGGTCCTCCAGGGGATCGCTGGCGAGCCGGCGGGCGAGGAAGCGTCCGGCGCCCTCTCGGATCTGGCGGTTCCTCTGGATCGACGGATCCCGCCGCAGGCGACGGGGACGATCACGCTCGCGGGCAACCTCGACGCGGACGCGGCCGAGGGTGAGGAGCGCACCGTCGGGACGACCGTCCATGACGCCGCGGGGACGACGCACTACGTCGAGCTGAGCTTCACCAGCCAGGGGGACGGCTCCTGGTCCTGGACGGCACGGTTGGATGGCTCCTCGGTCGAAGACGCTCCGGTCGGGACGATCCGCTTCGACGAGACCGGAAACCTGATCGAGATGATCGCGCCGGACGGCGGCACCACGCTCACTCTCCAGACCGACGACGGCACCTCGCTCTCGCTGTCGGTCGACGCCGGGACGGCCGGAGAGACGGGGGGCGTGACCGCGTTCGGCGGGCGGACGACGCTGTCGGTCTCCGGCCAGGACGGCTCCGCCGCCGGCGAGCTGGTCAACGCCACGATCGATTCGACGGGACGCCTCGTCGGCGTGTATTCGAACGGTTCGGTCGAGGTCCTCGGCCGGGTCGCGGTGGCTTCGTTCCGCAACGCCGGGGGCCTGGCGGACGCCGGCGGGGGGGGCTACGTCCCCACCGCGGGATCGGGGGAACCGACGGTCGCCTTCGCCGGCGCCGAGCGGGGTCGGATCGTCTCGGGCGCCCTGGAAGGCAGCAACGTCGACATCTCCCGGGAGCTGACCAACATGATCCTCGCCCAGCGCGGATTCCAGGCGAGCGCGCGGGTGATCATGACGGCCGATGAGATGCTGCGCGAGGCTTCCGATCTGAGCCGCTGATCGGCCCGCGTCCCGGGTCACCGCTCGGAAACTCCGTCCGCATGAACCGGCACGACTTTCCCCTCGGCGGCGGGGCCTTCTACGGAACGGCCCCGCCTCTCCGTTCTGCCCCGCCGCCGAATCGAGCCGGCGCTCTGCAGCCCCCTCTCCTGGAATGAGATATGCGGGTTTCGATCCTCGGAAGACGAATGGCGGGCCGGCGCCATCCGGCCTCTCGGAATGGTACGCCCGTTGCAGAAGGAGAACCGGGTCGGACGACGGAGGACCGAAACGGCGAGGAGCGACATGGTGGACGAGAGACAGGCGGAAGCGGTGCAGGACGTGGATCCCGATCCGGAGACGGAAGAGCCCGGAGCCGGTCGCCGGCGCGACGGTCTCCTGCTGATCGGGACGATCGTACTCTCCCTGGCGATCTGGGCGGCGGTGGGGAGCCTCGGTCTTGCGCCGCTGCTGATGGCGAACGGTGGGGACGCCGGGGCGGGGCCGGGCCCTGCGGAGACGGAGGCGGCGGAGGAGACCCACGGCTCCGACTCCCACGACGGACACGGCCGAGAGGCGGCGGCGCACGGCGGAGGATCCTCCCGGATCCTGGAGATCGACAACCTGATCGTCAATCCGGCCCGATCCGGGGGAAGCCGGTTCCTGATGGCCTCGATCGCGATCGAGGTGCCGGACCAGAAGAGCCTCGAAGTCCTCGTCCAGAACAAGACGAAGGTCCGCCACGAGCTGGTCCACTTCCTCTCCAGCCAGAGCCTGGAAGCGCTGACCCGCCCCGGCGCGACCGACACCCTCCGCGAGCACCTGCGCGAGGCGATGCGGCCGCTCGCCGGAGGTCCTTCGTGGATCGAGATCTACATTCCCCAGTTCGTCATCCAATAGGAGGGACCATGGGGGCGACGCTGACGCAGAAGCAGATCGACCAAGTCTTCGAAGGAGAGGATCCGGGCGGGACCCGCAGGCGGGAACCGGCTCCGTACAGCTTTCGGAGACCCCCTTCGCTGACGAAGAGCTTCCGGACCCAGATCGGGACGAGGCTGGAGGCGTTCACCCAGTCATTGCACCTCCTGCTCACGCTTCGCCTGCGAAGGCGGTGCGAGGCGACCGTCCTTTCCGTCGAGCAGGCCGCCTTCTCGGAGTTCGTGCTCTCGCTGGAGCGCCCTTGCTCCGCGTTCGTCTTTTCCCTGCGCAACGGCGATCCCGAGGTCGGCGTCCTCGACCTCGGCGCCGACCTCTCGTCCCGCTGCGTGGATCGGCTTCTCGGCGGGGAGATGATGGACGTCTGTCCGGGCAAGCTGACCCGCCTCGAGGAGGCCCTGGTCCGGCGGCTCACCGAGGAGATGCTGGCGGGCCTCAAGGACTCGTGCCGGGGGTTCGTCAAGCTGGAGCCGGTCCTCCGGTCGTTCGAATCCGATCCGAAGATGCTGAATATGCTGCAGATCAAGGACTCGATCCTGACGGTCATCCTCGAGGTCCGCCTGGGCGAGGCCTGCTCGCTCGTCACGCTGGGCCTCCCGATGGGATTCCTGCGGGAGCGGGACGGTACGCTCGACCGCCCGGACTCCCCGCAAGGCGTCGGTCGCGCGCACCTTCTCGAGTCGAGCCCGTTCGCGACCGGGATCCGGCGGTCGATGCTCGACGTCTCCGCTCGGTTGCCCGCCACGGCCCTGAAAGCGGCCGAGATCAGCGCGCTGGAGGTCGGCACCGTCATCGACACCTCGTATCGAACTGGCACGCCAATCGAGGTGCTGGTCAACGGTAACCCGACGCTCCACGGATCCCTCGGCCAGGTCGGCGGGCGGCTCGGCATCGAGATCACCGGGCTCTCCGGGGGGACCGCGGAGGAGCGCGGAGCCACCAAGAAGAGAGGAGCGATCCTGTGAACCAGGAAGAACCACAGGCCGCGTCGGACGCGGCCGACGTCTCTGCGGATCACCTCCTGGACGACTGGAAGGAGAAGGTCGGCGCGGAATCCGCCGGTCCTCTGGCCAGCCTGATGGAGGTCTCGATGCCGCTGGTCGTCGAGATCGGACGGACCCGGATGACGGTGGAGGAGATCCTCCGGCTCGGCGTCGGCTCGGTCGTGGAGCTGGACCGGATGACCGGCGAGCCGGTCGACGTCTTCGTCGGCGACCGGAAGCTGGCCGAGGGACAGGTGGTCGTGGTCGGAGACAACTTCGGGATCCGGATCACCCGGATCGTCGGCGACGAAAAGGGATCCCCCCGCGCGTGATCTCCTCGGGCTGGCTCTCACTCGCCGCGTCGTTCGGCCTCACCCTCGGCCTGCTCCTCGGGGTGCTCCTGCTGATCAAGCGCCTGCAGAACCGCGCCACCGGCCCGGTCGAGTCGATCCCGCTGCGTGTGCTCAAGAGGATCCCGGTCGGCCCGAAGCAGTCGGTCGCGATCCTCCAGGTCGGGGACCGCAGCCTCGTCGTCTCGATCTCCGACCACGGCACGCGCCTGCTCACCGAGCTCGACGACGTCGTCGAAGATCCGGTGCCCGGCGTTTCCGCGGATCTGCCGGTCCCTCTGC
>WJJW01000031.1 GCA_014729455.1 Candidatus Eiseniibacteriota bacterium | reverse complement strand
GAAGGTCTGGGTGGAGAAGAAGCGTCTACAGTGCAGGCACTGAAAGCGTTGGATGCGCTTGGGGGAGGCCTGTCGGGAGTAGAACCCGGCCCGCTTCCAGCGCCAGTCGGTCGGCTGGCGATGGAAGGGGCAGGTGGGGTTCGGGCAGTGCGGAGGATTGAAGGGACGAGAACGCTTGTGCATGGCCAGCAGGCCATGCACGAGTCAGGCCAGCTGCAATCTTCGAAACACAATCTGACGGAAACGGCCGGCGGGGACGAGCCCCACCGGCCGCTCTCGCTTCCACGGGCAGCGATCCGCCCGCTCGACGTGTCGCTTACTTCAGCAACATCATCTTCTGGCTGGCTTCGTTCTCGCCCGCCTTGACGGTGTAGTAGTAGACGCCCGAGCCGACCGAGCGACCGGCGTCGTCCTTGCCGTCCCAGACGACGTTGTGATAGCCGGCGGTGCGCGGCTCGCTCAGGAGCGTGCGGACCTTCCGACCCGCCGCATCGTAGACGGCCACGTCGACGTCGCTCGCCTTCGGCAGCGCGAAGCGGATCGCCGTGACCGGATTGAACGGGTTCGGACGGTTCTGCTCGACCCGGAAGACGGCCGGCAGGATCCCGTCATCGACGCCCGCGGCGTTGCAGTCGTTGACGCGGATCTCGATGTCGTCGATCGCCGCCTCGGCGCAGATCGTCGCCTCCTGGATGTCCTCCATCGTGAAGCGGACCCGCATCTGGTCCGTGAACGTGATCTCGGAATCGGAGAAGTACGTCTTGTTGAACGTCCATTCGTTCAGCTCGCGGCCGCCGATCGTGTGGATCTCCATCCAGCTCACGCCGTCATCGTTGCTGACGTGGACCCGGAGGAAGTCGTCGTTCGGCGTGTCGTCGAAGAAGAACGACCAGAAGCGGACCGAAGCCACGCCCTGATTGGTCGTCCAGTCGAACTGCGGGGAGACCAGGGAGGTCACCCCTTGGTCGACGTCGTAGGAGAACCAGCCGCCGCCGCGCCCGTCGGTGACGAAGCACTGGGATCCGGTGGCCGTATGGTCGTCCTCCGGCTGCACGACACCGTAGACCGAGCTCTCCTTGCCGGTCGGATCGACCCGCTCCCAGAACCCTTCGGTGGCATCGTCCCCGGTCCAGCCGAGGGACCAGCCCTGATCGGTCTCGGCGTCGTCTTCGAGCGCGACGTCGAAGGGTCCGGTCATGAACTCGTACACGTCGCGGTACGGAGCCAGGTGCGGGGCGGTGGCGTACTCGCCGGTGTACTTCTCGGCCCGGACGTAGTACTTCACGTGGTTGCCGCATCCGAGGTTCGGGATCTCGCCGGCCCACTCGTCCTGCCCGCCCGTCGGCTCCATCGCGACGACCTCCCAGGTCGCGTTTCCGTCGAGGGGGTCGGTGGTGTAGTAGATCTCGACCGCGTCCGGGTCGATCTCTCCGGCGCCGTACTCCTCGACGATCGCGATGATCGAGTAGCCGTCCGTATCCTGCGGCTGGTCGTCGATCGCCACCGAGCTGACCGTCACGTAGTTCTCCAGGTCGGGACACGGAAGGTTGTGCAGCGCGAAGGCGTCGCAGATCTCGTACCAGTCGGGCGTGCCGTTGGTGAGATCTCCGTCCGTGTCGTTCGCCATCAGGAGACGCGTGAGGAAGTTCGGTTGCGAGAACTGGCGGGTCTTGCGCGCGTCGAGGTAGAGAGGATCGAAGACGTCGGACGTCCCGTCCCCGTACTTCATCTCCATGTTGACCCGAGTCTTGTACATCGAGCCCATGAGGATCTCTCCGAGGCAGTGCACCTGACCCCCGCACTCGCCTCCGGGATACTGCCGGAGGTTGCGGGCGTCCCGAACGGGGTCCCCGTTGGTGAAGAAGTGCTCGCCCACCAACGGATCGGGATGGATGCAGATCGCGTCGATGTCGGAGAACCCCTCGCCCATCCCCGAGGAGGTCGGCGGAGCATACGGGTAGTAGACGTGCTGGGTGATCCCGTGGCCGTACTCGTGATAGATCACGTCCGCGAGACGTCCGATCGAGTTGCAGCCGCCGCCGGCGGCGTAGAAGTTGATCGAGTAGCCGTTCCAGTAGGCGTTGCAGCTCCCGTTGGTCCGCTCCACCGCGCAGGTCATCGTGTAGTCGAGATCGGTGAACGAAGGATCGAGATCCTTGATCCAGTCGTGGACGACGTTGGTGTGGTAGTAGCCGGCACGCTCGGAGGCCAGCGCGTTGCTCCCGTCGTAGAAGAAATCGACGTCGTCGCCGGGGCCGCCGGTGATCTCGATCTCCGCGTCCGTGCCGTTCATGTTGTTGACGTTGCAGTACCGGCCGGAAAGCTGCGAGACGTTGTTGTAGTCGACGTTGTTGGGAACCGTGATCGAGAACTCGCCGACCTCGTTCGAGTAGCCGTTGTACGAACCGCTGGCGGTGACCCGGGCGTCCTCGAGCGGGTAGTTGCGGAAGTCCTCGAAGGTCTCCTCCACGCTGCCACGGACCGTCCCGGTGATCTCGTAGAAGTGGTAGGTGCTCTCTCGCCAGAGCAGGGTTCCATCGTGGGCGTCCACGTAGGTCCGCCACACGTTCTCGGGCTCGTGCGTGCGGAGGTAGACCTCCCACGCGAGGTGGTGCTCCATCCCGCTCTCGGTCTGGATCGGCAGCACGACGAGGCGCGGGCTCTGCTCGGGCCCATCGTTCGAATGAGCCGGGATCCCGTCATGGGCGATTCGCACGGCCGCCGCTTCGTCGAGGGCGGGGTAGCGATTCACGTCGAGCCCCTGGACATACTCGGAACCGACGAGGACGACCTTCCCGTTCTGGAGGGCCACGTCGACGCGACCGGAGAGGACCTCCAGTCCCTCGTAGTACTGGGACAGGATCACGTACTGGCGGCCGTCACGGAGAGGCGTCACGCTCGTGATCCGGAGATCACGCATGTCGGCGCGCACCAGGTCGGCGTTGCGCGCCACGAACGCCTCCACCGACGCCCGGATCGCCTCTTCGGTGGCGTCGGCGGACACGACCGGGATCGCCGGCCCGGCGATCGCCGCCGGAGTCTCCCGAACGTCGTTCCACTGCAGCAGCTTCCATCCGGTCCCCTCCCGCGACCGGAAATCGGCCAGGGCGGGAAGCAACGTGGCAGCCTCCGCCTCATCCGGGTTGCTGACGGTCGGCGAGATGTGGGCGAGGGGCAGGCGCACCTCGTAATCATGGATGTCGGCCGGAGCCACGCCCAGCGCGACCCCTGCGACCAGGACGGCGAGCAGCGCGGCCGCCCCTGTAGACTTCAAGAACATGAAGAGTCCCCCTTGCATTCCCTTTCCGGAGATAAAGTTGTGCGTTCCACGCGGTACGGTGTCTCCGCCTGTCCCCCTCGGTTGCCGCACGAGCTGCCAACAAACTGCGGGACAAGCGCTGTCGGAGTGGTACAGTCGGAATTCTACTGGATACTTCGGACCCATGTCAAAGGCGGGCGGGGATCCGATTCGCGCCGTGCCGGGAGCGGGCTGGCGGCGGCATCCGGTTCTGCGTCCGTATCTTCAGGTCTCGTTCTCGTGAGGAGATTCACCCTGGAAACAAGCTTAACAACCCGTCTTCGGGAATCGGTCCTGGTCTGCGACGGCGCGATGGGGACAATGCTCTACGCCAGAGGGGTTTCCATCAACCGGTGCTTCGACGAGCTGAACCTCTCGCGGCCGGAGTCGGTACAGGAGATCCACCGGGCCTATCTCCAGGCAGGCACGCAGATGGTCGAAACCAACACCTTCGGGGCGAACCGGGGAAAACTGCTCCCGCACGGTCTGGAGGGGCGGATCGACGAGATCAACCGGCGCGGGGTGCTCCTCGCCCGCGAAGCGGTCCGGGAGAGCAAGCAGGACGCCTACGTCGCGGGGGCGGTCGGGCCGCTCGGAAGCCCGTTGCACCGCGCCGACGCGCCGACCCCCGAGGACATGCAGGAGATGTTCCGCGAGCAGATCGGCACCCTGGCCGAGGCGGGTGTCGACTGCATCCTGATCGAGACGATCTCCCAGCTCGAGGAGATGCGTCTGGCGATCCGGGCTGCGCGTGCGGTCTGCGACCTGCCGGTCCTCGCGCAGATGACGTTCACCGACGAGGGAAGCACGATCTTCGGCGACCATCCCGAGGAGATCGCCCCGATCCTCCTGGCGGAGGGGGCCGATCTGATCGGCGTCAACTGCAGCACGGGACCGCGCCCGATGCTGAATGTGGTGGAGCGCTTCGCCGCCGCCGGAGAGCTCTTGCTCTCCGCGCAACCGAACGCGGGATCCCCCCAACGGGTCGAGGGGCGCTACATGTACTTCTGCTCCCCGGAGTACATGGCCTCCTACGCGCGCCGCTTCATCCAGCGCGCGGGGGTGAACCTGGTCGGCGGCTGCTGCGGGACGACTCCGGAGCACATCCGGGCGGTCGCCGCGGCGGTCCGGAGCCTGCAGCCGAAGCGGACCGAGACGATCTTCGTGACCACGCGGGAGGCGCCACCGCCCGAGGTCGACCCGATCCCCCCGATGGAGAAGTCCCCGTTCGCCGCGAAGCTGCTGAGCGGCAGCTTCGTCGCCAGCGTGGAGCTGAACCCTCCCCGCGGGATCGACACGCGGAAGGTGATCGACGGGGCCCGCGAGATCCGTGAGGCCGGCGTCGACGCGGTGAACATCCCCGATGGACCGCGCGCGAGCGCCCGGATGAGTCCCCTGGCGCTCGGCGCCGTGCTGCGCGAGACGGTCGGCGCCGAAGTCCTGCTCCACTACTGCTGCAGGGATCGCAATCTCCTGGGGATGCAGTCGGACCTTCTCGGGGCGCACGCGCTCGGTCTGCGCAACCTGATCATCATCACCGGGGATCCGCCGAAGCTGGGCGACTACCCGAACGCGACCGCGGTCTTCGACGTCGACTCGATCGGACTGACGGGGATCGTCTCCAAGCTGAACCACGGGCAGGATCTCGCCGGGAACGCGATCGGCGAGCCGACCGCGTTTCTGATCGGAGTCGGGGTCGATCCCGGCGCGCCGAACCTGGACGAGGAGGTCAGGCGGCTGCGCGCGAAGATCGAGGCGGGCGCCGAGTGCATCTTCACCCAGCCGGTCTACGAGGGACGGAAACTGCGCGAGCTTCTCGGGCGCATCGAGGATCTCGACCTGCCGATCCTCGTCGGCATCCTCCCGCTGACCAGCCACCGGAACGCGGAGTTCTTCCACAACGAGGTTCCCGGAATGACGATTCCCGACCCGGTGCGGGAGCGGATGCGCAAGGCCGGCACGGGCACCCACGCACGCCGGGAGGGGGTGGCCATCGCCCGGGCCGCCCTGGAGGAAGCCCGCACCTTACGGGGAATCCGCGGGGCGTACGTGATGCCGCCGTTCGGGCGGTACCGGATGGCGCTGCAGGTTCTGGACGGCTTCCTGTCGGGACCCGGGGAAGGCCGGCGGGACTAGCGTCCTTTCCCGCTCGGGGCGATCCCACGCAGGATCGCGCGGACCTCCATGGCGAGCGCCGAGTCCGGCTCCGCGTTCATCAGAAGGTCGAAGAAGACCTCCCGAGCCGCCTCCGCTTCCCCGCGCTGGAGATGCAGGATCCCGAGCTCGAAGTAGGCGGTCCGGAGTCGGGGATCTCCGTCGATGGCCGCGCGCAGGCCCGCGACCGCCGCGTTCGTGTCCCCCGCCGCGAGACGCAGGAGGGACAGGTTGTAGTTCCCCTGTGGATGGAGAGGGTCGCGCTCCAGCAATCGGTGGTAGGCCCCGGCGGCGTCGCGGGAAGCACCGAGCCGCTGGAGGAGGAACCCCACCTGGAAGAGGTCCTCCTCGGTCGCCTCTTCGGTCCGGACGATCCCGTTCCAGAGCCCGAGCGCCAGATCGGGACGTCCCGCCTCCTTCCATCGCTCCGCCAGCCAGCGCTTCTTCACGACGTCCCCGGCCGCCCGACCGGTCCCCTCCATCCCGAGCGCGAGCGCCTCGGGTCGGAAATGGTCGCGCCACCGG
>WJJW01000263.1 GCA_014729455.1 Candidatus Eiseniibacteriota bacterium | reverse complement strand
GGCTCCCGTCGTGGTGACGGGAGCCCTTTTCGCCGCTTCCTGCATCTTCTTCAGATCCATGATACCTTCCAACCGGCCGATGCTTCAGGAGGGGCTCGCTTCCGGAGGCGCGATGCGGACGACGACACGAATGCTGCTCGATCTGCTGCGGACGGTCCTGATCGCCGTGCCGCTGGCGATCTTCATCCGGACCTCGGTGGTCGAGGCGTACCGGATCCCGTCCGGATCGATGGAGGACACGATCCTCGCGGGGGATCGGCTCCTGGCCAGCAAGCTCGTCTACGGATCGGAGGTTCCGCTCCTGGGGTTGCGGATGCCGGCGGTTCGGGATCCGGTCCCGGGCGACGTCGTGATCTTCCGTTCGCCCATCGAGGAGGGGACCAACCTCATCAAACGGTGCATCGCCGTGGAGGGGCAGACGGTCGCGATCCGCGACAAGCAAGTGGTCGTCGACGGGGTCCCGGTCGAGCCCCCGGAGACCGGCAAGGTCGGTCCCCTGCGAATCGGGCCGGAGATGGACGACTACGGCCCGACGGTCGTTCCGCCCGGTCACCTGTTCGTCCTGGGCGACAACCGGGACAACAGCACGGATTCCCGTGTCTGGGGCTTCGTCCGACGGGACGAGGTCCTGGGCCAGGCGCTCTGGATCTACTGGTCGCACGACCCCGACGACGAGAAGGGGTTCTGGGGGAGGATTCGATGGGATCGGATCGGGGACCGGATCCGCTAGCGGGACAGGCGGGCCGCGACGTTCCGGAGGAGGTCGCCTCCCGTTCGCGCCTGCTGGGGGCGGTGGCCTACGCCCTGGCCGGCTTCTCCGGCCTCGTGCTGCTCGTGCTCCAGCGAGAGGACCGCTACGTCCAGTTCCACGCCCTCCAGTCGGTGGCCGCCACGGTCGTCGCTCTCGGGATCGCGGCGGCTCTCTGGATCCTCTCGTTCTTCCCCCTGCTGGGGTTCCTCTACGGGATGCTCCTCCGCCTGCTCCAGCTCGCGCTCTTCCTGCTGTGGCTCCTCCTGCTGTGGCAGGCGCACCGGGGGTGCTGGTTCCGGCTTCCGTACCTGGGACGGTGGGTGGAGCGACAGGTCCTGTAGCGGGGGGGCATCCGCGGAGATCCGAAGGAAGACCGATCCACGAAAACAGACATGAAGACAGAAGGGGCGCCGACCGGTCCGACGGCGCCCCTTCCCGCAGCGAGAGGTCGTTTCCCAATTCTCTTCGACCCCGTCTACGCCCGGGTGGAGGGAAAGTTCCCCTGCCGGGCGGATCGCGATCGGCGTGACCCCCGGCTACCGAGGCGGGTCGACCGACTGGCCCAGATAGGTCGGCTCCCCGCTCCGCTTCCGGTACTCCTCGAGCAGCGCGGCCGCCTTCTCTTCGGAGAGCCGCCGGGAACGGACCATCGCCTCGATCCGCGCCGAGAAGCCGCGGGCCAGATCGGCCGGAGGATATCCGGCGATTCCGCCCATTTCTCCGACGCCGTCTCCCCGGACGATCTTCCGGACGTGATACTGCCCCCGCTCGTCGAGCACCACCTGGGCCTCGTTGACGGTGCCGAAGAGGTTGTGGTAATCGCCCATGACGTCCTGGTAGGCCCCGAGGAGACAGATCGCGATGTAGTACGGTCCTCCGTCCGTCGTCGGATGGAGCTCGAGGATCTCCTTGATCTCCTTCACGTCGACGAAGCTGTCGATCGTTCCGTCCGAATCGCAGGTGAGGTCGACGAGGACCCCGTACTCGCTCGGGTACTCGTTCAGTCGATGGATCGGCAGGACGGGGAAGAGCAGCCCGACGCTCCAGAAGTCCGGGACCGACTGGAAGACCGAGAAGTTGGCGACGTACTTCTTCCGAAGCGCCTTCTCCAGGAGTTCGAACTCGTCGCTCTGGTAGTTCGCCTGCCGGGCGAAGCGGAGCGCCCGCTCGCAGATCTCCTCGAACAGCGCCTCGCCGCGGGCCCGGTTCTCGAGGCTCAGGTAGCCGAGATCGAAGAGGGTGAACAGCTCCTCCCTCTGCTGGATCGCGTCGTGGTAGTACTCGCGGAAGTTCTTCACCGTGATGTCGCGCGCGATCTCGCTCAACTCCAGCAGGGCCGGGCTGTCCTCCTCCTCCATCGGACCGGCGGCGACGCGGGTGGAAAGCCCGGGATCGGTCCGGTTCTCGCAGGTCGTGACGAGCACCGAGTGATAGACCGTCAGAGCCCTTCCACTCTCCGAGACGATCGTGGGGGCCGGGACGTCCTCGGCCTGGCAGACATCGCTGATCGTGTAGACCACGTCGTTGGCGAACTCCTGGAGCGTGTAATTGGCGCTCGAATCCGAGGGGGTCTTCGATCCGTCGTAGTCGATTCCGAGGCCTCCGCCGACGTTGAGGTAATCGATCTCGAGATTCATCTTCCGCATCTTCGCGTAGACCCGGCTCGCCTCCTTGACCGCCGCCTTGATCTTGCGGATGTCGGTGATCTGGCTGCCGATGTGGAAGTGGAGCATCTTAAGGGCTCGCTCGAGGCCGCGCTCGCGGAGGATCCGGACGCACTCGATCAGCTCGATCGAGGAGAGCCCGAACTTCGAGGTCTGCCCTCCCGACTCCTCCCACTTGCCGCTCCCCTTCGAGTAGAGCTTCCCCCGGAAGCCGATCATCGGGACCCGGCCCGTCCGCTCGATCATCCGCAGGAGGTTGGTGATCTCCCGAACCTGTTCGACGACCACCACGACCCGCTTGCCGGTCTCGATCCCCCAGAAGGCCATCTCGATGAACGAGTCGTCCTTGAAGCCGTTGCAGATCAGCAGGCTCTCCTCGGGGAGCGGGAGGGCGAGGGCGACGTACAGCTCCGCCTTCGAACCGACCTCCAGACCGAGGCCGTATCGACTGCCGAACCGGAGCAGCTCGTCGACCACGTCCCGGCGGTGGTTGACCTTCATCGGGAAGACCGCCTGGTAGGACGCCCCGTATCCGAACTCGGTGATCGCGCTCTGGAACGCCTGATGAAGCTCGCGGATCTGGGTCTCGAGGATCTGCGGGAAGCGGAGCATCACCGGGGTCGGACAGCGACGCGCCGAGAGCGTCTCGACGACGTCGAAGAGGTCGACCCCCGCTCCGGACCGGAACGGCTTGACCAGCAAGTGCCCGGCGGAGTTGATGTCGAAGTAGCTGTTGCCCCAGTTCTCGATCCCGTAGAGAGAGGGGATCGGGATGCGATCACGCTGGTCCATCGGCGGTCCCTCTCGCCGTTTCCGGCCGCTGCGTACCCGTTGCAAAGAGGCCCACGTTAGCACCGGCGAGCGGGAGGCGGCAACGAAAGGTCAGGGGAGCGCCGCCCGGACGCCGAACCGGTGGATCTCCCCGAGATCGGAGGGATGCGTGCGCAGGCCGTAGTCCGCGGCGAACGCTCCCGCCTCGAGGCCGACCCCCGCGGAGAGCTCGGCGGCGGTCTCCCCGCCGGTGT